>CAMWMT010000120.1 GCA_947175375.1 uncultured Clostridiaceae bacterium
CCACAGACGCAGAAGAACTCCCATAACCGGACAATACCGAAGAACCATACTGGCTGCCTAACCCTGACAGCGCCGAAGCCGTCTGACTGCTGTAGCTACTGCTGCTGACCATGGTATTTGCTAAAATCGGCGACCCATTCAGATAAGAACCTACCTTTCGCACATAATTCTGCGTTTCCGCATATGGAGGAATTCCACCATACTTCTCTACGCTTCCCGGTCCCGCATTATATGCGGCAAGCGCAAGGCTTACATTCCCACCGTATCTTTCCAGATTGCTTTTCAGATATTTCGCGCCGCCCATGATGTTCTGTCTGGCATCATAAGGATTCGTGACTCCCAGGGCACTGGCTGTCCCCGGCATCAACTGCATCACTCCGATAGCTCCGGCTCGTGATACCGCATTGGGATTAAAGTTCGACTCTGCCTTTGCCACCGCTTTCAAAAGATCTACAGAAATATCATAGACCGATGCCGCCTCATCAAAAATATCATCCATGCTCTCTGTCATGGTCTGCTTCGCATCAGAAAACACCTCCTGAAAACTACTTCCCGGAGTCTCCTTCTGCTCCTGTTTCTGTCTGATCTGGTCTGACAGCCCGTAAAGCCCAACTGCTGATGTTCCATATTCTATCGCCATACCTGTTATCTCCCAATTTCTTCATAAAGTTCTCCGGTTTCCCCCTGAAGCCCGTCATCCGGTTCTCTGTCCGGTATATACCCAAGAAAATAAATATAGATATCCACGATCGCCTGATACAGCTCTGCCGGAATCTCCGCCCCCAGCTGAAGCTGGGTCAGAAGCGTCGCCAGCGAATCATCTTCGTATACGGGAACTCCTGCTTCCATGGCAGTCTCCGTGATCCGTTCCGCCAGATACCCCATACCGGAAGCAACGATGACCGGCGCGCCGTTCTTATCCGGATTATACTTCAGCGCAACCGCTTTCTGTCTCATCAAATCATCAAATTCTGACATTGATCGTCGTCTCCTTCTCCCGTATTTCCGGAAATACTTCCGTTACCTTCCTGTCCCGCACACGCCCGTATACGGAAAACTGTCCAAGCCGGATCCCGTTCTTCCTCAGGATCCCCGACACATCCTCCTGTATCTTCTTATCCTGCTTCACCAGATGATGCGGCACAAAAAGCTGCATCATCGACTCTCTGTCCTGCAGGGTCATGACCAGTTCAAATTTCCCCAGGCTCTGTATATCAAACTTCAGGAAAAGTTTGATCTTCCTTCCCTCTTCCTCACTTTGCCGTCTGGCGTCCGGGTCGACCCACATCTCCGACACTACATTATTCCCTTCATACTGGAACGGAATCATAAAATGCAGAAGCGGCATATACACACTCTCATTGATGAGCATACCGTTCATGATCGTATAAAACTGCTGTACATTCTCCAGCCCAGCCTGGCCATTCGCCCCGTGAAGGAGCAGTTTCGCCAGATTGTCTGCGAATTCCGCCATCACCGGCTTCTGAGCTGCCGCCGCATCCGCCCCCGTCTGCAGAAGCTGTGTGAGACTTGACTGTTCCTCACCCTGAAACATCCTGGCAAAACCCCGGTCATCCAGAAGACGTTCGAATAGCTGTGTCAGCCGTCCCTCATCTCCATTCTGATAACGCACGGCGTTGAAAATCAGAAGCATCGTTGCATCACGGACCGCTCCATAATCATGAGTATGCGATATATATTTGGAAAGAAACGGGATCATCCTTCCATTCAAAATACCAGTATTCTCTGCTGTATCTCCATTGGAAGCTTCCCAGTTCATGGACTCTGATATCTCCCGAAATTCCTCCCGGAAAGACCGGAGCATCAGCTGCTCAATATCCTCCGTCAAAGTATGCAGCTGCTGCAGCAGATGCGAGCCGGAAGCATAATTATTATAGCCTTTCAGGAATGCCAGCGCCGCATTCTTAAAACTGTCTGAATTATTCTGCGTCATGAGCAAGCGGAGCTTATTGAAAAAATCACCGCTGAATCTTGCCTGCAGTTCCTGCTGCCCCTGGAGAAACAGAAGCAAATCCTCCGGTGAATCCATCCGAAGAGACATAAGGAACTGGTCCACCAGACCTGTGATCTCTGTATTGCCCGATTCCTGAAGTATGGACGCATCCGTAAACAGCAGGCGTTCCAGAGCCCCTGCCAGATCCTGGTTCTCACCAAGCTCCTTAATAAACGCGCTGTAATTGCTCTCATAATTGACGGCTCCCAGCACGTCATTCTGGGCCGAATTTCCTGCCTGGTCCCCGTCTTTCCCGTCTGCCCGGACTACCCTGGTCGGGTCTACCGGGTTGCGGATCGCGGAATCTCCTGCAGCCCTGGGATCCATAGGATTCTGCATATTCCGGTTATCTGTATTCAGGTTCGGAGTCGTCACCTGTAATATATTCGCCATACTGCCTCCAGCTTTTGTTTTATAGATTCTATCTCAATTTATATATATCGACGCATTTCAGAAAAAAATTATATAATCACGGACAAAACTGTACATACCCGAATATATTATACTCCTCCACAAACAGAACAGCAAGTAAAAGTTCCCTCTTTTTCATGCTCCGGCTACTGGCTTTTTTCAGAAATATCCAAAAAAACCAGTAAAAAAGCGTAAAATAACCTCAGATATCTTATCACACAGCAAAAATTGCCGATAATATAATCAGACAGAGAAAGAACATAAGCCTGAACAGACAGCGCTGCTGCCTGTACTGTTTTAGAAAGGAGGCTTAACAATGAACATTCAATTTCAGACCATAAGTCCTGCCTACCGCACACCGGCAGCGGCTCCAAAGAGACGCGCTGCACAGGCTGGTAAAAGCCAGGGGAATTATGATACGGTTACTATTCGCGGCACACAGACAGATCAGGAGGGAAGTTTCGCACGGATGCTTTCACGCACCGCTGCTTCCGGACTGAGCGAAGGTGCCAACCCGGAACGGGTACAGGAACTGGGCCGCCAGGTGGCTGCAGGCACTTATCATCCGGATGCCGACAGGATCGCCGGACGCCTGCTGGGACTGAACTGAATCACATAAAACTATACGGAAAATCTGCCTCCGGCAGTTTTTTCTGTATGTCATGACAACAGAAGGGAGTTCAGAACGACCTATGAGCCAGACAACACTTGACCCATTCAGAGAATATATCATGATCATACAGGACCTGACAGCTGTGGCGAACAGCATTACCCATGCAGAAGATGCCAAGACTGCAGCTGTGTCCAATAGGCAGCATGGGATGCTGGACAGCTGTATTCAGGAAGAACAGGCTCTTCTGCTGAAACTGCGGGGACTGGAACAGCACCGGATCAAGCTTCAGAAAGAACTGGGGTGGGATACTCTAACTCTTCATCAGATTCTGGATGTCGCATCACCGTTGCAAGTACAGGCGCTGGACCCGGTATTCCAAAAGCTGGACCAGCAGCTCAGACGCCTGCAGACAGCCCGGGAAGCATCAGAACAGATCCTGAATGTTCGGCTCCACGAGTTGAAGGTCTTCTCAGAGATGGGAGCATCCTATGACAATGGCGGAAATGCCACCCCGGGCAATATTCCTCAGGGAAACGGTATGATCCGCAATACTTATGTCTGAAGTTATTCAACAGTCATAAATCTAACATATTATAATTTTGGAGGACACACATATGGTACGAGCAACTTTCGCCGGTTTTTCCACGGCTCTCTCCGCTCTGCAGGCGAATCAGAAGCGGCTGGATATCGTCGGAAACAACCTGGCCAACATGAATACCGTTGGATATACAAGACAGCAGCTTGAGACCTCCAGTCTCAACTACACAACGCCTGTCTCCAATTACATGAACGGTTCAGAGATCATCGTGGGCTTTGGTGTCCACATGAACAAGGTCTCTCAGATCCGCGATCCTTATCTGGATATCCAGTACCGTTCACAGATACAGAAGTCCGGATATACTGACGCGCTTCAGACTTCTCTGGACAGTCTGGCCAAAGTCTTTGATGAAACCAGTATAGATGGTATCCATCAGGCCTTTCTCGATATCCGGGGTACCCTGCTCAATATACAAGATTCAGCCAAGATTAACGCCGCCGTCTATGAGACAGAACTGCGTACAAAGATGCAGTCACTGACAAACCTTCTGAATGAGGCAGACCGTCAGGTCACAGAAGCAGAGCAGCTGGAATATCAGCGACTGACCGGAAAGGACTCCTCGGAAAGGGGAGCGGTCCAAGAAGTCAATGACATTCTTATGCAGATCGGAAAACTCAACCGGCAGATCAAGCAGAATCAGATTCTGGGACAGCAAAGTCTGGAACTGATGGATGAACGGAATGTGCTGCTGGATGAACTGGCAAGCTATATACCGATCGAGGTTACTTATTACAAAGACGAGGCGCACGATGGAATTGATGCAGCTGGTAATGAAGCTTTAGGAGAAACGTATCATCTGGACAGCAAGGGCGATCCCATGTTCAAAAAGGAATGGCCGGATGATCTGCGGGTAGAGATGGTATACTATGACGCAGACGGCAAGCAGCAGCGCCTGACACTGGTAGAAGGTACGGAAGGAAGCGGCGATCAGA
This sequence comes from uncultured Clostridiaceae bacterium, assembly GCA_947175375.1. GTDB lineage: Bacteria > Bacillota > Clostridia > Lachnospirales > Lachnospiraceae > Hominiventricola. The sequence continues at coordinate 4,569 of CAMWMT010000120.1, forward strand.
ATTACGGAAGCCTTTCCATAACTGGTGATATCACAGATCCGACAAATTTTGAGATTACTTTCACGGGCAGTGAAAAGAACCTGGCAGCGCCAAAAAAACAGGAAACTTTGACACTTTCACCAAAGACAGGCGGAGGAATGACTGGTACAGTTGATAACGGAACGACAGCCTCAGAACTTACCGGCGGTTCCATTCAGGCAAGCCTTGACATGCTGTGGAAGACTGGAGACACAACAACTGACAAGAATAATAAGGTCAACGGATACGAATACTACAGAAATGAACTGGATAAACTTGCGAAGTCATTTGCAGATGTCATGAATGCAATCAATAATAAAAATCATCCGGATGGTGGAAATCAGGATCTGCTTGTCGGTGATACAGCTGCAAGTATTGGCATCAATTCCAAATGGAACACGGGTGATGTCACGCTCAACACAAACAGTACAGGGGACGATTCAAATGATGCCATATTGTATATGATTGAAGCCATGACTTCTACCTGGCCTTATACAAGCACTAATCTTTTAGATACAAACAAAGACTTATTTGATCCAACCTCAGATGACTATGTAAATCTGAAGAACAACTCTTTTGCAGACTACATTAACCATATCTCCGCAGTATTGGCTAACGATTCTTACAGCAATACGGTGGCTCTGAAGACCAATGTTACTGTACTGAACGGCATTCAGAATTCTCGTGACTCCATGTCCGGAATCAGCCTAAACGAAGAGGCATCCAATATGATGATGTATCAGTCCGCATATCAGGCGGCGTCCCGTCTTATGACTGCGCTGGATCAGGTACTTGATGTCCTGATCAACAATACCGGAACCTGCGGACGTTAAATATAATTGATCAATAACATAAGGAGGCAACCTATATGAGAGTTGTAAATTCATCTTTATATAGAAATTACACCAGTTCCATGAACAACGTTCAATCAAGGCTGAACAAAAGTTTTAACAAGTTTTCCAGCGGCGCTGCCTATGAATCCGCAGCAGAAAGCCCTATTTCCTATTATACAGGGAAAAAGATTGACGACCAGTATCAGGAACTCCTGAGTAAAAAGAATCTTTTAACAGATGTCAGATCACGGCTGGAGCAGCAGGAAAAAGGAGTGTATGATATCCAGACTACGCTCTCTCTGGAATCAAAACAAGCAGTGCTCCAGGCCCGGACCGCTACCACTTCCGATACAGCCCTGCAGTCGCTTTCCCAGAAGTTACTTCAGACAGAGCATAATATGATCAACGATCTGCAGACACAGTATCAGGACTATTATATATATGGTGGAAATGATATCAGTACCCCTCCATTCTCCTTAAGCTCGGATGGCAAGACACTTACATTCAGCCATAAGTATCCGGGAGATGACTTCACAACTAACTATGAGATGACATTTGCAGACGGCAAATTCACATTGACTAATACAACTCCTGCAAACGCAACACATCCTATAACGGATGCTATGAAAGAGCATGGTTACATGGACCTTGGTTACGGTGATATCCGCGACCACAGCACACTCATTGATACTTTTACCGGAGGAATGAATGTATTAACAGGCCTCACAGCTGAGCAGGTCAGCAGTAAGAATCTGACAGAAGACGATATTATGAAAGCGCTCACCGAGGGTCCCGTCGGACTGGTTGCCAGAGCCGTTGAATCAATCAATAATTATCTGGATCCGGCTAATACAGACTATAATGACCGTGACGCGATGAATAAAAAACTCGGTACCATCTTAGATGAGATGCTGGTTAGTGAACATACTACCTCTTCCATCTACTCCGACCTTGGCAACAAATATAATCTTATGGATAAATTGTATGACAAACTCGGAAAGATGACAGATTCTCTGAAAGTACAATATAAGGATACTGTAGGCGCAGATCCTTATGAAGCTATATATGAGATGTTCAACAACCAGTATTCCTATAATGCTGCGCTTCAGGTAGGCTCCAATCTTATGGGGTCATCCCTGTTCGATTTTATCCGATAGTTTTTTGCTGACGATCAAGAAAGGAGGATCTATATGCAGCAATTGATAAAGATCACATCCGTACCCATACAAACAATGAGTTACAGGCAGAATGCCCGTCTGGTCAGTTCTGATTCCGTGGATATGGAAAGAAGGAAAGCCCTGGCACGTCAGATGTCTTTTCATCGCAGTGCAGGCAGATCCGGCAGTCTTCCCATGAAAGAGATTACCAAGATCAACCGAACATTTTCCAGGCGTGCTGTGACAGCATCACATGGGCAGACGGTATCCCGTTATCAGCCTGCGCTCCATCAGACGCAGCCCTCTGTCCCACAGATGTCTTCTCAGACAGTGCAGACAGATGTAACTACAGATTTTATAACATCAGCAGCATCTGATATTCCCGTCACAGACAGCGGCTATATAGCGGCCAGTTCCGCAGTAGCAGCAACTGTCTCCACAGGCATCGACATATCCATGGAAGCTACCTCTTCCTATACTGCTGAAAGGGGTTCTCTGGAAATGAGAGTAGCAAAGGGAGATCTCACTTTCCTCCCGCCCATGGTAATGACAATCGTTACCCAATATCCGGAACTTCACTTTGAATATCTGGGTGATTTCAATTATGTCCCTCCACGTAATCCTCAGGCTGGAGGAAATATCAATTTATACTCATAAACAAAAAATTTGCAGACAATGAAATGTATAACGAGTGAGCACGTCGTTATATATCATGAAAAATGACAGATGAATGTGCTCACGAGTATAGCCACATAGGAGTGTTATAATATGACAATAGAGACCGATTATGGTACCGTGGATTACAGAGAAGAAGATCTTGTCACATTTTCTGACGGATTATTTGGTTTTCCTGATCTGAAGAAATATCTTCTCTTAAGCCTGGATGAAGAGACGGAAGATAATCTGATGCTTGTGATGATCGCTGTGGACAAT
>CAMWMT010000121.1 GCA_947175375.1 uncultured Clostridiaceae bacterium
AAGCCGACTCACTGTCCGCTCCAATCCACACAGCGCTGCTTATCATACAGCCGGAGCTGGGATTGCATTTTCCGATAATCCCTTTGGCTCCTGTGGCGTTCTGGTAGAAGATTGATAAAGGTCACTTTCAGGAATGATTCAGCCAGTGATTCATCCGTTCCAACAGCTGCGGGATATCCAGTGGTTTTGCGATATGCCCGTTCATGCCGGATTCCCTGCTGGCAGCAATGTCTTCCGCACCGACATTGGCAGACAGGGCAAGGATCGGGATGGATTTGGCATCCGTGCGTGGAAGCTTACGGATGGCGCGTGTAGCTTCGAAGCCATTCATGACAGGCATCTGAATATCCATAAGAATCATATCATAATAATCCTCTGGCATCTCGGCAAAACGCTGTAGTCCTTGGCGGCCGTCGGAAGCACATTCTACCATGGCTCCGATCTCTCCGATCAGTTCCATGGCGATCTCCCGGTTCAGCTCGTTATCTTCCACCAGTAGGATCCGGCATCCCTGGAAGGAGATATCAGACAGGTCGTCATGGACCGGATCTGGCAGATAGTCTGAATGCTCTGGCGGATTCTGAATCCGCAGGATGATGGTTACCGTAAATCTGGATCCTTTGTTCGACACACTCTTCACACTGATACTTCCGCCCATCATACGCGCGATATTCTGTGCGATGGAAAGACCGAGCCCGACACCGTCGACGCTGCTGATCCTGGGATCATCCGCACGGCTGAAAGGCTCAAAGATATGTTGGATGAAGGATTCTTCTATACCAATTCCGTTGTCAGTGAAGATAAAATCATAAGAACGGCAGCCACATTCTCTGGATTCATGTTCTACGACGGAGATCTCCAGTCTGCCGCCGTCTGGTGTATATTTTACTGCATTACTCAGGATATTCAGGAACATCTGCTGAAGCCGGAGTTGATCGCCCAGAATATTTTCATGCTCTACCTGCAGTGGTTGCATGTGCAGCTGATGATTTTTTTCCTGAACACCCGGTTCGATGACAGAGACGATTTCCTTCATCAGATCAGACAGGTTCACGGGGTCTGAGTGAAGATGAACGCCGCCGGATTTGATCTGGCTGATATCCAGGATCTCATTAAGGGTAGAGAGAAGCTGGAGACTGGCTATGGATGCTTTATTCAGGCAGTCCTGTATCCGTTCCGGGTCATCCACATGGTTCATTGCAATCTGGATCATCCCCATGATGCCGTTCATCGGAGTGCGGATATTGTGGCTCATGCAGGAGAGAAATTCCTGCTTGGACGCATTGGCATGGTCGGCTGCTTCGCAGGCCGCCTGCAATGCCAGCTGTTCCCGCATCTCCTTGCGCTTGCTTTCCGAGACATCTTGTGCTGCATAGACGATGGAACGGACTTTTCCGTCTTCATTAGTCTGAGATAGAATGGCAGTGCCGCGAATCCAACCATAGTCTTCCGGTCTTGTATCAGGATCCTTTGGAAGCTTCCGATAGGCCAGCGTCACATAAGGGTGTTTTTTACTCAGAGTCCGGCGTAGATTCTGGATACTCAGAGTGTCCACATATTCCTTCCGGTCATCTGGGTGGATAAAATTCTCAGCATAGAGTTTCAGCCCGGTTTCATAGTCCATTGCTCCTTCCAGCGCTTCTTCCACTTCCTGCAGCTGTGAAACGCTGCGGAAAATCTGCTGGTCCAGATCAGCATAATAGGTGGCGAAGAACATACCTCCCAGTGTACGGATGATATCGGCCTGTTCCTGTTCTTCTTTTCGGCGGAGTTCTTCCTCCTGTTTTTCCCGGGTAATGTCCCGTCCCAGAATATTAATGGCTACCCGGTTTCCCTGTCTTGAGTAGATGACATGGTCCTCCAGCCACCGTAGCGTCTTTCCTGGCATGCGGTACTGACAGAGCTCTTCGGAATACTCCTGTGTGTTTGAAGCTTTATGATACAGGTGCTCCGGACTCATGACTTTCTGATAGATCTCCCTGTCTTCCGGACAGACAAAAGATTCTAATGCTTTGTGGAAAAACTGATGATAGTTCCCGGTAACAGTATTCTGCTTGGAATTTTTTTCATTGATCTGAATTCGTTCATACTGACCGTTTTCCAGATAGATAGTCGTTAGGACGCTGAACCGGGATTTCAGGATAGCCGCCAGTTGCATGTCTCTGAGAGACAGAGCGTGTTCCTGACGTACACGCTTATCGACATTCTGCAGGGCCAGGATCGTATAGTTTTTTGCAGAGTGATTCTGACCGAAATATGCGATGACAGCCATATAACGGTATTCGTGATCGTCTTCTCCTCTCCACTGACAGAGCATATCTGTTTTTTGTGCTGAAGTCTCTCTTATCTGGCGCAGATTTTCAAGGGAGAATGTCTGACAGAATCTGTCCCGATCTGCCGGATGGATCTGTTTCAGAAGGCGGGTATTCAGAAGTTCATTCCATGGAAGCGACCATGATTTCCAGCCGGTATGCGTATGTCCGTTTTCCCGGACCAGATTGGTCTCCCCCGTATCCAGATTGATTCCGTATACACCAAAGTTCTGGGTGCCCAAAGTGCCGATGACTTCCTGCACACGGAGGCTGGCTTCGTCCAGTTCCAGACTTTCCTGCAAGATATCATGAATGTCTTTGATATACATGAAGACAAACTGATCTCCGTTAGCATCGTCGGAATCAGGAACCAGTTCCATCAGATTCCATCGAAAACCTTCTTCCGAACGCCTGCGGTAGCAGCAGGTCATGATCTCCGGTCGGGTATTTAAAGTATTTATAATATGCTCCGGACGGGTAAACGATATGAAATTGTTCATATCGTCCGGATGGATCCCGCCGCTGTAAATGAATTGTCCAAGCCAGCTGGAAAAAATGTCAGTGCCATATCCGATGACCCGGTCTTCCGGTCTCATCTTTATGATCTCATAACGGTCTTTTGTGAGGTTGACCCGAAGGATCTTATGATAGGTATGGCTGATCATCTGTATGTGAGGAGATACCGTGATGATGAAAGCCGGGATATTCTGCTCCCACAGAGTCCGGACAGCCACGATATCCACCATCTCTCCAAAATAAGTATTGTAGCAGAGGGACTGATTCTCCTGCTTCGCCCCGATCGTCAGAAGCGGGCAGTTTGCACAGGAATGATTTCCCATTATCTCCTGACAGGTCAACCCTGTTTGAACATGGGGTACGACTTCCTGTACCCTCTTGTTGTAAAACAGAATCTCGTGATTATCTTCCCGGATGATAAAGATACCGGTTGTGGGTACCGCATTTATTATTTTCTCGTAGTCATTCCTGTTCATAGTCTTACCTTTTACCTGTCCTTATCTGGATACTTTCATACATTTATGCCATTCAAATCCATTATAGCACACTTTTGGACGCTTGTCATAGATTCCTTGCAATCTGGCAGTTGTATTTGTAAAAATCATTCCATGCCCAGACAGGTACAGACGAATCAGCCGCGCTTTTGTGTCCTTCCGGGGTTTCGCGCTCCGCGTCGTCGTCCTTTTGACTTTTTAGGCTGATGTGGTTTCAGATCCGAATGCCGTCCGGAAATGGTCAAAAGGAAAATAGTGAATACTATTACAGACATAATTCCTGCCATTGCCAGCAGTATATTCGGAGATGACGTGGCGCCGTTATATTTGCTCATATCAAAGCCGGCCAGGATCAGCGCGGACGAAAAAGGATAGGCGCTGAGAAGTACGCCGCCTTTGAAGAACAGCATACTGTATCCAAGGAAAAAAGTGAAGATGGAGCCGCCCAGGTACGCGCCCCGGAATTGTCCGAAGACCAGGATCATCGGCATACAGACAAGATAAGTAGTAAATGCCGCTTTAATGATCTGTGTACTGCCTGAAAACAGAAGCTCCGGTGTCAGACCTGGAAGTCCGGCCACACTCCCTGTCAGCAGGGTCACACAGACGCTGTATATGCCGAATACGAGAGAGAGTAGTCCTGTGACCAACAGTTTCGCACCCAGCAGCTTTGGCATGGATACCGGTACGGTAACAATATTTTTCAGAATATCACCTGCCATCTCCCGATCGATAAACCATCCGCCGATCATCACCAGAGAGATCGGCAGAAACATCTGGGAATTGCCCCAGACGACATTGGCAAAGAGGTGCGTAAAGTCATAATTTGCGTCCCGGTATTCCGGAGCCATAATGAGTTGGGTTCCATATTGTACCACTGGACACAATGCCAGAGCCACGATCCCTACCAGAAGGATCTGGCATCGACGCATCTTGAGCCATTCGGCTCGTATCAAATTCCATATCATGATATAATCACTCCTGTTATGATTTTATCTCTGTCGTTCCTAATTCTGGCAGATGCTGTTTTACACTTCCTGCCGCTTATAGATGAAGGCGATGAGCGACAGAAACACAATGGCTTCCATGGCGGTTACGCCAAATGCCTGCGTATTGCTTAAAAAATACGGGTGGATCCGTTCAAGCAGCGCGGTCAGTTCTGCGCCTGCATTGCTGTGGTCATAAAATTGGAAGAACCATCGAAAGGACAGCGGTCCCGGCAGTAGCGTTCCGGCATTGAAGCCAAAGGGCTGCATAATAAAGAAATCGTTGATAGAAAACATATAATTTATGAGTGTATAAAAAAAGGTGATGATGACGGATATGATATAACTTTTGTTGAAAGCGACCACCAGCAACACACAGGGGAGTGCTCCAGCCCACATGATAAGGCTTTCGCCCAGTCCCACAAAGAACAGGTGCCAAAAGCCTGCAGGCTCCCAGCCCTGAAAAAGCACGATGACAAGACTCAAAAGTCCTCCCGCTGCCATAAACAGTACAGAAAAAATCAGCAGTACCAGCATCTTGGCGATGGCGAGACGTGCTTTGTCCACCGGTATGGTCCGCAGGTTTTTTAGCGTGTCATTGTCCTGTTCCTCGAATAGCAGATTAGATGCCAGAATGATTACTGCAGGTATCAGCAAAAGGTAGGCGCTCATCTGGAACAGACAAGACATGATTTCTTCTGTGGCCTGTGCGCCGGTCTGTGCATTCGATGGCAGAAAAGAAAATCCCAGGGGCATCATGACGGACAGCAGTGCAGAAATAAAAAACAAAGGTTTTCTCCGCAGCTTGAGAAATTCGCAGAAGATCAGCCTAAGCAATACCTTCACCCCCTGTTACACGTTTGAAGTAATCTTCCAGACTTTCTTCACAGGTATGGGCTTCTGATACAACTAGTCCGTTTTTTACGAAAGCAGTGACGATCGCTCCCACCGGTAGGTTCAGGTCATGCAGTCGCAGATCATGATCATCCTGTACGATGAACTGTTTTTCATGAAATGCTTGTTCCAGGATCGTTGCTGCACGCGCAGTGTCAGAGACGACAAAACGGATATATTTACTGCTTTTTTCTTCCAATTTTTCAAGGCTCTCTTCCTCCAGCAGGACTCCGTGGTCGATGATTCCGATATCGTCAGCCAGCAGCGCGATTTCTGATAGGATGTGGCTGGATATGAGGATTGTCTTTCCTTTGGAAGTGCACAGGTCCCGGATAAAGGAACGCACTTCCGCGATTCCGATGGGATCCAGGCCATTGATGGGCTCATCCAGAATTAGAAGTTCAGGGTCATGCATGATTGCAAGAGCGATGGCAAGTCTCTGTTTCATGCCAAGGGAATACTGTGCAAACAGCTTTTTGTCCTTATAGGGCAGGCCGACCAGCTCCAGGGCGTCCTTGATGGCATGCTGGCTTGGGATGCCCCGCAGGATTGCGAAGATACGCAGATTTTCCGTGCCGGTTAAATTGGGATAGAAGCCGGGAGATTCAATCAGGCTTCCAATACGAGGGAGCAGTTTTTTCTCATTTCCCGCTAATGGTCTTCCCCAGATCTTTATTTCCCCGGAAGTAGGGCGCGTAAGCCCCAGCAGCATCTTCATGGTGGTGGTCTTACCGGCGCCGTTTCTGCCCAGCAGGCCGTAGATACGCCCCTTCCGGACGTGAAGATTCAAGTTCGCAACACTTTTCTGTGTGCCGTACAGCTTGGTAAGATGTTTTGTTTCGATCATGTATTTGCTCACATGTAAAACCTCCTGTTTGTTTCTGCAAATGATTTTATCATATGAACCTTGCATGAACCTTACACAAATCTTGCATTAACCTTGCAATCAAAGTTCTGCCGCCGGGAATGACAGGGTAAATACAGTTCCGTGTCCGGGGGTACTGTCTGCATGGATCGTTCCGCCCATTCGCTCCACAAGCTGGAGGACAATGGAAAGTCCAAGCCCGCTGCCTTTTTTGGAGCGTCCTTTATCGCATTTATACAGCCGTTCGAAGATGTGCGTCAGATCCTCTTTCTCGATGCCGATACCGTTATCAGATATCATGCAAATGATCTCTGCGTCCTTTTTAGCAAGAGAAAGTCGGATCTGGTCAGCTTTGCTGTGGGTAAGGATATTTTGTATGAGATTATGGATGATCCGCAGATATCCGTCGGGATCCAGCCATACATGGAAAGGTAATTCCGGAATGTCAACGATATATTCGATCTGTTTCTCTTCCAGGATCGGGATCCAGTCGACCAGGATATCCCGTGTCAGGCCAGTCAGGTCCACAGTCGTCATGTTCAGGGAAAATTCGCCGGAGCCCAGCTTGAACCAGTCGAAGAGCACATCGATATATTCCTTCAGGTCATGGGCTTTTCGGCGGGCAGTCTCCATATAGTCGTCACGTTCTGCCCCGGTAACGATTCCTCTGTGCACCGCATCCAGATATCCGATCAGCGTGGTAAGAGGCGTCCGGATGTCATGGGAAAGGCTGGTCATGAGCTGCCGGTTCATTTCTTCTGTCTGCCGGCAGACAGAGAGCCTGTCCTCGTAAGAACGGACGACGTCATTGATCTGCCAGACAAGCGGGGCAGTCAGTTCATGGGCTCCGGATAGGATGCGGCGGTTTCCGTTTCCGTTCTGAATATCTTCTAGAGCGTCGGACATCTCTGCGATTTGCCTTTTTGCATGACGTAGGATACAGACGGAGAGGGAGACGGACAGAATTGTAATAGCCATGGAAATGGCAGCCAGAATTTCAGCGTACAATGGTCACACCTCCTTGTTGAAACGGTAGCCGATTCCTTTTACCGTCTGGATGTATCTGGGTCTTCCTGGGATTTCTTCGATCTTCTTTCGCAGGCGACTGATGATTGCCATGATGTTGCTGTCGTCATAGACATATATGTCTCCCCATACTTCTTCATAGATCCGCTGCTTGGTTAGGATCTTCCCCTGATTTTTTGCAAGGAACAGTAGTAGGTCAAATTCCTTTGGTGGCAGTTCGTAAGTTCCATTCCCTGTCTGTACGGAACGGTCATTCAGATCGATAGTCAGGCCATCAAATACCAGAGTCTGTCCATCGTTGTTATTGAAACGGTTATAGCGCCGGATGAGAGAGATAATCGGGGCAGTAAGTTCCTCCATCTCAAAGGGTTTCGGCAGATGATCGTCCGCTCCCGACCG
>CAMWMT010000122.1 GCA_947175375.1 uncultured Clostridiaceae bacterium
GTCTTTCAGCACCAGATCAGTGTCCGGCCACAGGCAGAAGAGGGAAAGATCATCCTCTGCCAGGCAGTCACCGGCTCCCATATACAGGATTGGAATACCTGCTTCCCGGAAGATGGCTTCCATCTCTTCATAGGCTTCATCCTTCACTGCCAGCTTTGGCAGTACCGCATGGCCGATGCGCAGACTTCCACTCTTTTTGCTCTCCTCTGCCAGTTCCGTAAGCCCACTAATGTGATCCTGATCCATATGGGAGATAAATATATAGTCCAGCGACCTTACGCCTGACCACTGAAGAAACGGCAGGATCCGATAAGTTCCCACATTTTTTACATTCGAGCTTCCACCATCATACAAGCAGGTCGTTCCACCCGGCGTTTTCAGAAAGACAGCATCTCCCTGTCCCACATCCAGCATGCAGACCTCCAGCCCGGAAGATACCCGAAGGCACAGAAGAAACGCGCACAATATCAACGGACACAGACCGGCTGCCAGTATCCTTTTCCCGGGACGAAACGGGTCTGCTCTTCTCCAGTATTTTTTTCTTCTCTTTTCCCGGTACAGGAGCAGAAGCCCCACAGATAGTACTCCGTAGTAAAACAGTATCTTCCACCCTGCCGGACATCCGGTGGACAGAACCGCCCCCGGAAGAGACAGACAATGTTTTCCGACCCAGGCATACAGACTCAGGATCAGATGACATGGGACTGCGCACACGCCGGCAGCAGGAAGACTGAACAGCCCGACGATACCGCTCAGAAATCCAAACACCATCAGAACACTCATCAGGGGGATGACCAGCAGGTTCAATATGGTGGAATACAGAGGATATTCATAAAAGAACAAAAGCAAAAGTGGGAAGGTTACGATAAGAACCGAGAGACTTACCGAAAGCGACTGCCCAGTCCGCCCCATCTTCTCCTTATATAGCTTCCAGACAGGCGGAATCAATGCAATGGCGGTCACCGCCCCATAAGATAAGAGAAACGCACTCTGCTTTACACAGACCGGATTGGTAAGCATCAGGCACAAGGCAGAGATACCAATACCAGTCAGCATATCATATGTCCGCCCGATCAGATCCGCCAGAATCGCCATGCCGCACATCAGCACCGCACGGACCGTAGACAGGGACGCTCCTGTCATCCAGCCGTATGCCATAAGAAAAAGCATTGCGGGAATACCGGACAGTACATAAGATCCTGTGAGCCTTCGAAACAGACGATACAGTCCCATGCCTGCCAGAGAGACGTGAAGTCCTGATATAGCTAGCAGATGGGAGATACCGTTTTTCTGATACAATTCTTTCATCTCTCCATCCAGATCTTCCTTCCTGCCAAGCACCATCGCCTGCATCAGCCCGCTGTCCGTTTCATTCAGGATCTGTTCATAGACTTCCCCTATTCTTTCTCTCAGCATCAGAAGCTTCTGCCTTACAGGCGAGGGATGGTCTGCAAGGATCTCTGCATCATTTACATAAAAGGTATAGGAGATTCCTTTTCCCTGATAGTAAAGCCTGCTGTTAAATTGTCCTGGATTGGTTGGTTCTTCGATTGGATAAATGGTTCCCGAAAGGGATAGATCTGTTCCCACCGGATATTCGGCGGTATCTGTCAGATATACAAGAATCTGCCCGGTCTCAAAGCGGATACTGCTGCTTTTTACATGGCAGTCTGTTAAATAAATCTGCGTCTTATCATTCTTCTCTGTCTGCCGGCTGACCTGCCCGGTAACCTGCGCTTTGCATTTTTCTGTCACCTTAAGGGGTTCATAGAAGAACCCCTCAGGCAGCAAACTCAGGATCAGGAATACCAGCAGCGCCAGACATGCAGCTGGTCGCTGTCTCATTCTACCAACTCCTCATTTCTTTCAAATATTGTGTCAAAGCTGATACTTTCCCTGAAAATCCGGTTGGTCTCTCCGTCAATACTGATCTGCACCTTCTGCGCATCCGTGTTCCGTATCAAAGAATTGACAATGGAATAGATTGGAATGCTCTCCGTCACATTATAACCGGTCTCCAGAAATCCGGCATCCAGATTCACATAACAGATGCCGTCCCTGACCGATACGCTAACCAGTCTGGTACTTGCTGGTATCGTTGGATACGCGCCCTCATAAGGCGGCCCATCGATCAGACGTTCCACGATCAGCTTTTCCAGGGAAATATTACTGTTATATTCCACAGGCACACGCTGTGTCACCAGCCGGTCGCCTGTCTCATTTGTATAATATAGGGTAAGATCCGCGGTCCGATATGCATTAATCTCCTCTCCGGCATTCTCAATGAACTGATCCTCGTTCATCAGTCCGATTGCCTTTCCTTTCAGATCCATAAGAGGCTGGTCTGCAACACGAAATCCCACATAATCGATTCCCGGAATCTGGCACACAGTTCTTACCACGGCTGCTCTGCATAAAACCTCATATACTTTCAGCATATCCATGTATTCCACAGAAAAGTTCAGATAAAGCTGACCATGCTCGATCTCATAACTTTCAATCCTCACATTTTCCGGAAGCGCCGGTTTATATCCTTCATTCTCCGGTTCCTCGCGCAAAAGCCCCAGTGCCTCATTCAGCAATCCTTCGGTATCCTCTGCCTCCAGATCCCGGTACTCATAGTCAAGCCGGCTCTCTTCCTTATTCATATACCAGATCCGGTATCCGCTCTCTTCCTCCTCATTCTGCCTGCCGCATCCTGTCATGATCATACACAGCAAAACTCCGGGGAGAAAAAACCTGATCCATTTCCCCATCCTTTTCCTCCTGATAAATATCCAAATCTTCCTCTCAGAATATCCCTGCATCCGGACTATGTAATATATCTGAGCGGAATCCTCACGATAAAGGTGGTTCCCTGATTTACCTCACTCTGCACACGGATCGCCCCCCTGTGCGCCACAACCGCGCTTTTTGTGATCGCAAGTCCAAGCCCGGTACCACCGATCTCACGGGAATGGGATTTGTCCACCCGGTAAAATCTCTCAAATATATAATCCAGCGATTCCTGAGGAATTCCTATCCCGGAATCACTCACTTTTACATAGAAGAACTTATGGTCTGCATCCAGGCTGACGCGCACCCAACCATTTTCCCCATTATATTTGATTGCATTCTCCACCAGATTGGAAAAAGCCAGGGACAACCTGGTCGTGTCGATCTCTGCGCTTACACTTCGGTTACTTTCAAACACCATCTCAACATTCGCCTGTTCTGCGATCGGCCGAAGCCTTTTTAAGATCTGCTCCAGAAATCCGTTCACATCTGTAACCGCAACGTTCAGGCCGGTTACCTTCCGGTCCGTCTTCACCAGCGTCAGAAGATCTGAGATGATCGTATTCTCCCGGTCGATCTCCTCCGCAATATCTTGCATGAATTCCTGATACAACTCCACAGGCGCACCCTCCTGCATCAACAGAGAATCCGCCAATACCTTCATGGATGCAAGCGGCGTCTTCAGTTCATGAGACACGTTTGATACGAATTCCTGCCGGGACTCTTCCATCAAGCGAAGTTTCGCCAGCAGGCTGTTGAAGGTATCCGAAATATTCTCTGTCTCCGTACAGTCATGGATATCCAGATCTCCATCCAGTGTGCCTTCTACAAGATCACCGATAAATTTATTCATATAACGCAGCGGCCTTACCAGCCAGGTCGACAAAAGAACCGCCAACACAAGCACACAGAGACTTCCTGCCACCAGCCAGATCTCCATCAGATTCCGCAGACTGTCACGTCTGGCATTCAGACTGTCCGTTGACGCGCTTGCCAGGATCACTCCGATAATGTTCTTCTCCTCCGAGCTGCTCATGATCGGAACCGTCATCTCGATAAAACGCCCGCTGACGTAATGGCTCGTACTCTCCCCTTTGAAGCACTTGATAACCTCTTCTGCCAGCATGGTACGTCCTTCTTCCAACGCATAGGTATCCACCATAATCTGAAAATTCCGGTCTACAATGAGAAGTCTTCCATCATATAGCGTAGCAAGCTGGGTCAGCTCACCCGTAATCGTCTCATTGCTGGGATCATCCAGATAGTTGGCACTTCCAAGTTGAGAAGCAAGAATCTGACACTGATTATTCACATCATTCGCCAGTCTGGTTAGCGACTGCTTCGTATAAGCAGACAAAAACACACAAGACAGAATCATCGCCGGAATCGTCCCGATCAAAAAGAAAAAAACCATGATCCGGAAACTCAGACTTTTGAAAAATCTGCCATTCAGAGAAAATCTCTTTGTCCAGTCCAGTTTAAGCATTGAAATAATACCCTACTCCCCATTTGGTATGTACATACTTCGGTTCACTTGGTTTCTGCTCGATCTTCTCGCGAAGCCTCCGGATATGCACATCCACCGTACGCACGTCGCCTGGATAATCATATCCCCAGACCGCATTGAGCAGATGGTCCCTGCTGTACACTTTATTGGGATTCAGTGCCATCAGTTCCAGAAGATCGAATTCCTTCGCTGTCAGATTGATCTCCCGTCCGGCAATATTCAGCCGCCGGCTCTCGCAGTCCAGATGAAATTCCCCTCTGTCCACCACTCTGCGGACTTCTTTTTCCGGCGCTTTCTTTCTGGTACGACGCGTGATCGCTTTGATCCTCGCCTTTACTTCCAGAATATTAAATGGCTTTGTGATATAGTCATCCGCGCCATAATCCAGCCCAAGGATCTTATCCATGTCATCTCCCTTTGCGGTCAGCATCACGACCGGAACACTGGAAAATTCCCGAACCTGCTGACAGACTTCAAAACCTGTCAGCTTCGGAAGCATCACATCCAGAAGGATGATATCATACTCATGATTTCGAATCATCTCAAGCGCTTCTTCACCGTCATAAGCGCAGTCCACCTCCATACCATCCTGTTCAAGGCTGAACCGGATTCCCTTCACAATCAGCTTTTCATCATCCACAACTAATACTTTCTGTCCCATTTTCCACCTCAATCAATTGCTATCTGATCCTGTATTTTTGAAAAAATGCCTTCCTTAATACCCGGAACCTGCATAATATCTTCCACTTTTGTAAATGCACCGTTTTGTGTACGGTATTCAACAATCGCTTTTGCCCTGGTCTCTCCAATGCCATTTAACGCCATCAGCTCTTCCGTACTGGCAGAGTTGATATTTACTCTTCCGTCCGTTCTTGCCTTTCTTTCTCCGGAATGTTCAGGCTCCTGCTCCGTTTCCAGACTTTCAGACAATACAAGAGTCTCTTCTTGCTGATCCGTCTCATCAGAAACCGGTACATTCTTCTGGTTTCCCGACGAAACAGAGGTCGATTCTGTCACACGCTCCACCTCATCCGGAAGGTCTTCCCCACAGGAAAATACCAGCTCGTCTTTTCCCCCGAGCTGCATCCCGCAGAAAGAAATGCTGCATCCCGTCAGACTCAGTGTAACACTTGCACAGACCACACATACAGCTACTCGTATTTCTCTTTGATACTTCATGCTCTTCTCCCTTCTGGAAGAAAAGTCATCTATGCCCTGTCTTCATTGTAACGGACTTGTATCAGAAACACAAGAAAAATCTTAACTTTCCCACTCAAATATTATGACGCCCGCCACTGCGATCAGAAGCCCCAGCAGCTTCCTCATGGAAAATTCTGCTTTCTCCACACCGAACATTCCAAGAAGCTCCACTCCCCAAGATATGGTAAGCTGAGCGATCACAATCAACATCGTGGCTTTCGCAGGTCCCAGGGAGGACATGCTCTGAATCACCGTATAAGTAATAAACGCGCCAAAGACTCCGCCAAGCAGCACATACTTTGGGCTTATTTTCATAAGAACAGAAAAGCTGCTCCTGTCAGTTACTGCCCAGATGACAAGACAGGTCAGAAGCGCCGAGAACTGTACCCAGGATGCGGATACCCACATGCTGCTCTGTTTTGTCACCTCCGTGTTAAAAACACCCTGAAGGCTCATCAGGGCGCCTGATATCAATGCAATAAAAATTCCAGTCATAGGGACTCCTCCTTTTCTTTCAAGTGTGTCCATATGACTGGAATTCTATACCTGCTCCAGGTTCTAATCCAGCTGTGTTTCCAGCAGCTCCTTAAAGCCCGCCATCTTTTCTCCCGCATCCTCGCCACGCCAGATATCCGCTAGAACCGCCTCCAGCTGCAGCCACATATTCGACAGCTCCATGATCTTTGGAACCTCTGCCGCTGCCTCATATGACTCATATACCGTCATATATTTTTCAGACCCGTCTGTATCTGTATCCGGTGTCTTCAGCGGTCCCGGGAGCTGGTCATACAATGACTGGTAACCCATGACTGCAGGTTCCGTTTCCTCTTCCTGCTTCAGCACTTCCAGAAGACTTTTACATGCTGTCAGCTTCCCCGCCTCCTCGTAAAGCCGGTCTGCACGCTCCTGTGTCAGATATCTGGCACAGGCTTCTGCCGCTTTCACATTCGAGGAATACGGATTCACTACTACACTGTTTGTCACAGACAGTCCGCGCGAATCGAGCGAATCCGTCAGATGAGGCAGAGAAGTAACCTGATAGAAAGGAACATAGTTGATGTTTTCTGTTGTCTCCTCCCCGTCTTCTCCAGTCACAGTCCTCTCTGTCGGATATTCCGGAATCTCTCCTGCTGCAACCGCCTGATCCAGCTCTGCGAGCATCGGGACATTCACAATCGTAAATACCGTTTTCCCTTCAATAAACTCCCGAATCACTTCCTCTGAACTGACCGTATCTGCATCAATCGCAAAAAACTCATTCAGGCTCTGATAATATGTCATACATTCTGTGATCTTCTCCAGATCCATGGATACCTGACTTTTATCATCTCCATTCGATCCGCCCAGGTCCGTATAGGCTCCAAGGAACATATAGTTATCAATTACGTCTGCCACATTCCATTTGAAGATATGCTCCACCCGCTCTGTCAGCGCATCCGCCTCAAAATTCTCTGCATAGGTCAGAATACCCTCTATATCCTGCGGAACCTCTTCCGGTTCCACATAGTAACGATTATACAGCATAAAACAGGTTTCGATATAGAAAGGACGTGCCACGACATTTCCGTCATAGGTGACTGCCTGTACCGCTTTTTCCGAATACGTCCCGACAAGATCCTGATCCGTCACAGGTACGGTAAGTCCTGCTAGTGTGGCTTTCTCAAGAAGCGCACTGGATGTTACATACAGGTCCGGTCCGGACATCTCTTCCGCCACAGACTTTTCGCTTATATTTTCAATATAATCCACTTCGGAAATCAGTTCTGCGTGAACCTCCACCTCATATCGGGAGGCCATCTCCTCTGCTGCCGCTTCCATATAATCCTGTATATCCGGATCTGTATACCAGATCAAAAGCGGACGTTCTACAATGATCTCCTCTTCCTCCGGCTTTTCCTTAAGCCCTATATGCACCAGCTCTGCCGCCAGCAGAAGCACGATCAGGACTGCAATGATCTTCTGGTATTTTATCGTCATATTCATTCCTTATTAAAGTTCCGCATCCGC
>CAMWMT010000123.1 GCA_947175375.1 uncultured Clostridiaceae bacterium
GTTTTGTCGTCGTTTCCACTCTTTTTTAGCGTTCTTTTTCTCCCATAAAAACGTCACTCCATGTCCGCTCCAATCCACACGGCTCTGCTTAACATACAGCCGGGATCTTATTTTCCAGCAACTCTTTTTGTTGCAACATTTCTCTTAAATACTCTATGGTCTGTCTTACTGTTATTTCATGGAAGATACTCTGTCAAATTCATCCATGATCTCCTGTGACGGTTCTGCTGTCAAAAGGCTTACTGCCACATTTACCGCCAGCGCCACCAGGAAAGCCGGGAGCAACTCATAGATGCCAAGAACGCCGCCCATGGGACGCACCAGGAATTTCCATACGAAAACCATGATTCCGCCGCTCACCATTCCAGCAAGCGCTCCCTGCAGATTGGAACGTTTCCAGAACAGAGCCAGCAGGACAAGCGGGCCAAAGGAAGCACCGAAACCTGCCCAGGCAAAGGATACGATCTGGAATACGGAACTGTTGGAATCCCGTGCGATAAATACACCGACTACGGAGATGATCAGGACCGTGATACGTGCTACCAGCATGCCGGTCTTCTCATCCATGTCTTTTACAAATACTTCCTTCAGAATATTCTGAGACGCGCTGGAGGAAGCAGCCAGAAGCTGAGAATCCGCCGTGGACATGGTAGCCGCCAAGATACCCGCCAGGATCACGCCCGCAATCAACGCCGCAAACACTCCGTGAGAAGCGATCAGATCAGCGATTGTGATGATGATCGTCTCCGAGTCTTCGAGAACCGGAATGGAACCGACAGCTGTCATAGCATTTCCGATCACTCCGATAAAAATGGCAACCGCCATGGAGATGACGACCCATATGGAAGCAACTCTTCTGGAAAGCTCCAGTTTTGCGGCATCCTCAATCGCCATGAAACGCAGAAGTACATGAGGCATGCCAAAATATCCGAGTCCCCATGCCATCATGGAAGCAATATTCAGCGCCCCATAGGGTGATGCTGCTCCTGATACCGGATCATGGATCTGCGTCAGGCTGAAATAACCTGCCATCGTCTTTGCGTTATCAATGACCGCTCCCATGCTTCCCACATTGTTAATGCCAAAGCCAAAGACAACAATGATCGCAATCGTCATGATGATACTCTGAAGAAAATCCGAGGTACTCGCCGCCAGAAAACCGCCCAGCGTCGTATAGGCAACGATGACGATCGCACTGATCACCATGGCAGGTATATAATCCCAGCCAAATAGACTGGAAAAAAGCTTGCCACAAGCCGCGAAACCGGAAGCAGTATAAGGTACAAAGAAGATGATGATCAGTACTGCTGCGATCACAGACAGGATCTTCTTTTCATCCCGATAACGATTAGAAAAGAACAGCGGAAGTGTCGTAGCATTTCCGCATTCATGAGTGTAATAGCGGAGTCTCTTTGCCACGATCAACCAGTTCACATAGGTTCCGACAGCAAGACCGATGGCCGTCCATGCGGCATCAGCAAGCCCTGTCAGGTAGGCAACACCCGGAAGCCCCATCAAGAGCCAGCTGCTCATATCCGATGCCTCCGCGCTCATGGCAGTGACAAACGGCCCTAATTTTCTTCCTCCAAGATAAAAATCTTCCGTGGTACGATTCTTTTTTGCAAGGACCACGCCTATCCCAACCACAACGATCAGATAGACAAGAATTGCAAAAAGCATGATCAGATTTGCAGATGTCATAACTTTATTCTCCCTTTCATTTCTGTTTTTGTTCTGCTGAAAAAGTGCTGTTTTACGCACTGTTCTGCATTTTAACACAGTTTTGAATGGGATGCAATACAGAGTTTAGTGCAGAATTCATTCTGGAATATAGTCTGGAATTCGGTCTGTTTTTAATAGAAGTCTACTGATGGCTGGTTAGGCTCTCAGGCTTTTCAGCATCAGGGGAAGCTTTTTAGCTGCTTCCTCCGGAAGGGAATATTCTCCTTTCCGAAGACACCATTCATAGAGCAGCGCACGCTCACACATGGAATAATAGCGGACCATCTCGCTGACACTCAGGTCACGAATCAGTTCTCCCCGCTCTCTTCCACGAGTTATGACTCTGCGAATCACCTTGTAATACGTTCGGTCGTGATCCAGAAGGGGCTTTTCCCCTCTGGTGGTCAGCTGAGTGGAATAAAGTTCGGTCAGGAGATCCAAATTGATGGATTCTTCGATCATGATCATCAGTTCACGATTCAGGTACAGAAGCACTTCATAGCAATCCATATCCTCTGAGATCTCGGGTTCCAGTTCTTCGTATTTTTCATCCATCATATAGGCAAGGGAGCCCAGAAGCGCATCTTTCCCTTCAAAATAGTGGTAAAAGGATCCCTTTGAAGTCCCGGATACTTCTATGATCTCCTCTATGGTCGTATCCTCATATCCCTGTTCATAAAACAGCTTCCATGCTGCTGATACGATCCTGCTCTTCGTTCTTCTCTGGTTCTTTTTCGCCATAATCCAATTCTCACCTTCTAAATGGAGTAATCCTGTCCCCGTTCACTGCTCCAGCTCACCAGGTCCTCAAGGGTGACCGTATCTACAACACTCCGAACCGCCTCATCCAGTTTCTTCCAGAGCAGAAGCGTCACACAATCATCCCGTCTGGTGCAGCCCTGTTCTTCATATTCCAGGCAGTCTACCGGAGCCAGGCTTCCCTCGGTCAGGCGAAGAATCATTCCGACGGTATATTCTGACGGATTTTTTGCCAAAAAATAGCCTCCCTGCGGTCCGCGGATACTGCGTACAAACCCTGCTTTATTCAGTACCGACATAATCTGTTCCATGTATTTTTCTGAAATCTCCTGACGGCCGGCGATATCCTTCACCCGCACCGGACTGCCCGAATCTGCCAGCGCAAGATCCAGCATAATCCGCAGAGCATAACGCCCTCTTGTAGAAATCTTCATTCTGTGCCTCCTCTATATTTCTGAAAAAATCCAGATACCCTGTTCTTCATTATCTGCCAATTTTCCTGGGAGTATTGCAAAATGTAACCCTGTCCGATCCATTCCATACGAGTGCTGAATACATGGACATAGAGCATTTTGCAACACCCCCGAAAAGACCTGCAGGCAATGAAGTGTATAACGAGTGAGCACACCATTATATATCATGGAAAATGGGAGATGAATGTGCTCACGAGTATATATATTATAGGGAATTTAAGGATACAAGGCAAGCCCTGATTTGTCTCTTCAAGGTTTCCTGACCTTCCATTCTGTGTTAAGATGTATACAAAACCAGATAACGAGGAGGAACGAACATGTATCAGATCACAGACTGGTGCCATCATTTTATAGAGCTGCAGGTGACTCCCGGAGACCTGTGTATCGACGCAACCATGGGAAACGGACATGACACGGAGCTTTTATGCCGGCTGGCTGGGGAGTATGGAAGCGTGCTGGCTTTTGATATACAGGAACAAGCGCTTCAGAATACGAAAAAAAGACTGCAGGAATCAGGTGTTCCGGACAATTACCGGCTCATTCTGGATTCCCACAGCCATATGACGCAATATGCCAGGATGGACAGCGTAAGCTGCATCCTGTTCAATTTTGGATATCTGCCCGGCGCAGACCATGCGATCGCCACAAGACCGGACACCAGCCTGGAAGCAGTCCGGCAGGGACTTTCTCTTCTGAAAAAGAACGGTCTCATGAGCCTGTGCATCTACAGCGGGGGCGATACCGGCTTTGAAGAACGCGACACCCTGCTCCCATTCTTAAAAACACTGAACCCCAGACAGTATCTGGTCATTCTCTCTTCCTATTACAACCGACCCGGCAATCCTCCGCTCCCGGTCCTAGTCCGCAAGCTCTGATGTGCAGTGCGGACATCTGGTCGCCTTGATATCGATCTCTGACATACAGTAAGGACAGGTCTTTGTAGTCGGAGCCGCCGGAGCTTCTTCCTGCTTTTTAACCACTTTGTCCTTTGCTGCATTCAGCAGCTTTATCATACAGAAAATGACCAGCGCGATCAGCAGAAAATTGATAACGGCTGACAAGAAGGAGCCATATTTCAGTTCTGCTGCGTTTTCTCCGATTCCAAAAGAAACCGACATCTCCGCGATATCAAGTCCACCGGTGATCAGGGAGAGCAGCGGCATGAAGATATCATTGACCAGTGAGTTTACGATCGCCGTAAACGCGCCACCGATAATCACACCGACTGCCATGTCCATTACATTTCCTCTGGAAATAAATTTCTTAAATTCTTCAAAAAATTTTTTCATCCGTATTATCCTCTTCTACAAACTCTCTGTCCAGCCGGCTTTCAGCTTTCCCGTTCCATTGCTTCCTTATAGATCAGGCATGCAGCACTGTTGGGACATTTTTCATGATTACAGTCAAACTCGATCAGCTTAAGAGTTCCGTCTTTCTGTCGCTCATATTCGCACGCCACAGTCCTCGTCTCATTACTGCTCCGGCAAAACCCGCTGATAAATGCTTCTATGATCTCTCCCATCCTACATACAGAGCGGATACTTTTCCGTCAGCTCCTGAATCAGTTTTTTCGCCTTTGGCGCCGCAGATTCTCCCTCTTTCAGCATCATGGCAACCGCCTCTGCGATCGTATCCATATCTGCTTCATTTAATCCTCTGCTGGTCACAGCTGCTGTACCAAGACGAACGCCGCTGGTCACAAATGCGGAACGAGGATCGTTGGGGATCGTGTTCTTGTTCGCTGTGATATTCGCCATATCCAGCAGATTCTCCGCATCCTTGCCGGAGATGTCAAGATTCGTCAGATCCATGAGCATCAGATGATTGTCTGTTCCACCGGATACGATCTTGATCCCACGATCCATAAGACCTTTGCAAAGTGCCTTTGCATTTTTCACAATATTCTGTTGATACACTTTATAGGACTCTGTCTGGCATTCTTTCAGGCATACTGCCTTTGCTGCGATCACATGCATCAGCGGGCCTCCCTGAATGCCGGGGAACACTGCCTTGTTAAAATTAAACTTCGCTGCCGTCTCCGCATCTGACATGATCATACCGCCTCTCGGTCCCCGCAGTGTCTTGTGCGTGGTAGTCGTAGTCACATGCGCATAAGGAATCGGGCTTGGATGCACGCCTGCTGCCACCAGTCCGGCAATATGCGCAATATCAACCATCAGATAAGCGCCCACTTCATCTGCGATCTCACGGAACTTTTTAAAATCGATGGTTCTTGCGTAAGCGCTGGCACCTGCCACGATCAGCTTCGGACGGCACTCCAGCGCGATGCGGCGTACTTCGTCATAATCGATAAATCCCTCATCATTGACCCCATACTGATGTACTTCAAAATATTTTCCGGACATATTCGCAGGGCTTCCGTGGGACAGATGGCCGCCATGTGCCAGATTCATGCCCAGCACTCTGTCTCCCGGCTCCAGCATGGCAAAAAAGACTGCCATGTTCGCCTGCGCACCGGAATGCGGCTGTACATTCACATACTCACAACCAAATACTTCCTTCGCCCGCGCAATCGCAAGGTCTTCCACCACATCGACGCATTCGCATCCTCCATAATATCTCTTTCCTGAATATCCCTCTGCATACTTATTGGTCAAAGGACTGCCCATGGCAGCCATTACTGCTTTACTTACCCAGTTTTCCGATGCGATCAGTTCGATATGGCTGTTCTGTCTCGCCATCTCGTCGGTTATGGCAGCCGCAACTTCCGGATCGACTGCTTTTACTTCATCCAATGAATACATAAGTTCCTCCTGTCATTGTCATCTGTTTTTCTCTCAAAGACATCTGTTTTTTCACAACCATCACTTTAACATGGTTATCTATATTTTTCAACCTTTTTTCATCCTTTCCCAAAACAATTATTTTTAACCGACGGTTTAGAGCTGTTTTCCAAAATTTCTTCCCATCTTCTTTTGTTTCTGTTATGATTAGAAAAGATCTATAGCACTTGCAAAGGAAAACATATTATGATAACATTACAGACCGTTATACTGATTTATCTGATCCTCTTAAACCTGACCGGCTTTTCCATCATGGGCATCGACAAGCGAAGAGCCAGGAAACATATATGGAGGATCTCTGAAAGAGCGCTGTTTTTAACAGCAGTCCTTGGCGGCTCTGTCGGAACCCTCGCCGGCATGTATACCTTCCGGCACAAAACGAAGCACTGGTACTTTGTCATCGGCATGCCGCTGATCCTGACCCTACAGGTGGGTATCGCGGTATATGTTCTCTTCTGACAGAATTCGCCTGTAAATCCGACAGACAGGATGAAAGGAGCACTTATATGATGGATATCAATTACGAACTGTACAAAGTATTCTACCATGTTGCCATATCCCTGAGCTTTTCCGAGGCTTCGAGGAAGCTCTATATCTCCCAGTCTGCCGTCAGCCAGTCCATCAAGGTACTGGAAAAAAAGCTGAACCAGGCTTTATTCATCCGCAGTACTAAGAGAGTACAACTCACCCCGGAGGGAGAGATCCTACTCCGGCATATAGAGCCTGCCATGAACCTGATTCGGCGCGGAGAAGCTCAGATCCTGGAGGCCAATACCCTGAACGGCGGCCAGCTTCATATCGGGGCAAGCGACACCATCTGCAGGTATTTCCTTGTGCCCTATCTGAGCCGCTTTCATAAAGAATACCCGAATATTCATATCAAAGTGACCAACCAGACTTCCATTAAATGTGTCGATCTGCTGGAAAGCGGTTCCGTGGACCTGATCTTTACCAACTACCCCAACTCCCGGCTCGATCACAGCTTTCAGATCCACTATATCCGGGAATTTCACGACTGCTTTATCGCCAGCCGGAAATATTATGGAGAGCTGGAGCACAGAGCCCTGTCCTTCCAGGAGCTTCTGGATTATCCGATCCTGATGCTCAGCCGAAACAGTACCACTAGTGAATTCCTTCATTCCATGTTCCAGCAGCACCAACTGGATCTGGTGCCGGAGATCGAACTCAGCTCCAACGACCTTCTCCTGGATCTTGCCAGCATCGGTCTGGGAATCGCTTTTGTCCCTGATTTCTGCGTGACGCAAAAGCTTCAGGAACTGTTTCCCATTGAACTGAAGTCAGAGCTTCCCTCCAGACGTCTTGCTATCGTCCACAGCGAACAGATGCCTGTGAGTAATGCAGCCCGGCAGTTTATGAATTACTTCTGCTGACAGGTCTGGGACTTCTCCCGCTTGTCCCAGAAATCCTGCAGATATCCGGATACGGAATCAAGTCGGCAGTTTGTATGCTCTTCCCATTCCCTTGGGAACAGCTTCTGATAAGCAGGGTTCCGGAAACGCTCGTCCAGGAGCAGAATCACTCCCTGGTCATCGTCTGTCCGGATCACGCGTCCTGCCGCCTGCAGTACTTTATTCATCCCGGGATATTGATAGGCGTAAGCAAAACCGTCCATTCCCTTCCGATCAAAATAATCTCTCACAATCTCCCGTTCCCGACATACTTGTGGGAGCCCCGTCCCGATCACC
>CAMWMT010000124.1 GCA_947175375.1 uncultured Clostridiaceae bacterium
ATTGCTGGTAGGGATTCCGATATGCTGAAGCCCGTCACAAGTGTTCAGTATCTTTTTCTTCTCCATTTGTTATTTCCTCTTTTCTTTAAAATGAATTTATTATCTGGTGTTTAAAAAGCGCCAGAAAGATACGATAAATGAAACATGGACCGATACAGCTTATTTTTTCACCAGGCACTGCTTCTGGTAAAAAGCGATTCCAAGACTGTGAACCTGCCGGTAGCCGGAACGTTCCACCTTTTTCGCGTACTGCATGTCTTCGATCTGCTGCAGGGCATTCTCACATTCCCGTTCCAGCTTCTTTTCAGAATCCGTCCACTTTGCCTCGATGACTGCTGCCCTCCGGTTCCGTCGGTCTTTGATCACGAGGTCGGATCTGCCCAGGCCGTTTTCATAGTTGGATTCCACCTGATAACCGGCTCCGGAAACCAGTCCGGTGAGAAAGGCATGATAGAAGCTTTCCCGGTAATCATAATAACTGATGGTGTCAAACAGCAGATCTGAAAGAAGTATGGTCAGTTTCTCTGCGTCCCCATTCCACAAAGCCTGGAACAGTTCCTCACGGTTGCTTTCACGGGAGACCTCTGTAAACCATGCTTTTACACTCTTCTGAAAAATACTATGAATCTCCCTGTTGGGAATCCGAAGGGCGACCTGTCCCGGCTGCAGGCAGTCATCGGAAAGCTCTTCTCTCCACATCCTAGTCAGATAACCGGTAAGATAGAGCAGGCTCCACAGGTTTTCCTCTGAGGAAGTCAGCATATCATATGTGAGCTGGTCCGTGATCGTCTCTTTTATATATCCTCCTGCGAGAAGGGTCTCAAACTTATCATGGACATCGAAATCAGTCCTTCTGAGAAATGTGCGGATGATGCTGTTATCGCTGGTATTTTCCCAGTAATTCTTCGTCTCCATGGACGGATCCAGAAGCAGATCCTTGACATGGTTCATCACATCCCATGGGCAGTACACATCAAAATCGCCAAAATGATAACCATCATACCAGTCCCGGATCTTCTCTGTATGCTCCGTAAGCCCGGTATCCTGCAGAAGCTGATCCACTTCTGCCTGTGTGAAGCCAAAGTATTCATTCAATCTCGTGTCGGTGATCGTATCGGACACAAAGTTATTGGTTCCTGTGAAGATGCTCTCCTTAGCGATCCGAAGACAGCCTGTAATGACCGCAAGCTTCAGGGATGTATTATCCTTGATTGTCTGCATGACGCCTTTTATTACTTCAAGCATCTCGGGATAATAACCCTTTTCGCTTGCCTTTGCCAGTGGGACATCGTATTCATCGATCAGAAGCATGACCGGTTTTTCGAAATGGATTGACATCAGCCTGATCAGTCTAAGAAGGCTGTTCTCCACTTCCTCCTGTGTTGCTTTCTTGGAAACAATCCGGTAAAATATCTCTTTTTCATACGGATTCACTTTTTCGCTTTCCAACAGATATAACTGGTTCAGATATGCTTCGGCCATCACCGCTGCCAGCATCGCATACGCTTTCTCAAAAGTCAGCCCGTCTACGGTACGAAAAGACAGCATTAATGTGGGATACTGATTCATCCACTCCCTGCACAGTTCTTTATCTTCCGATATGACCAATCCTTCAAAGAGCGTGCTGCTGTCTTTTTCCAGATCAAAAAAATCTGCCAGCATATGCATATTCAACGTTTTACCAAATCGACGGGGACGGGTGATCAGGGTGACTTTCGTACCGCTTGTCTGCAGCAGATTCTTGATAAGCCCCGTTTTATCGATATAGTAATAGCCCTCCCTGCGGATTTCCGCAAAGTCAGAGGTGCCGACCGGAATATTTACATTTTTCATACAGGTGCTCCTTATACGTATACTTCCGGGTCAGGAAGCTATGCCATAAAACAATTCATCGGTTATGGTTCCATCCTATCACAGCTTCCTTCTTTTATCAAGCGCTCCACTTGCGAAATCAGAGGGGCTGTGATAGGATAACATACAGAAAAAGAAGGGAGAAAGCCTCTTGAAACTCAATCGAACCGTACAGCGAACCATACAGATCCTTTCCTATACTGCCGCCCATCCGGAAGGAGTCTCTCTGGATGAACTGTGTGAGCAGTTCTCCCTTCCGAAAACCAGTGCCTATGACATCCTGGTCACTCTTGTACAGGAGGAAATGCTTTCCGTCAAGCCGGGACAAAAGCAGCTCTACCAGATCGGGGTTTTCGCCTACCGGATCGGCATGTCCTATCCGGATGCCAGTGATTCGCTGAAGCTGATCGGTGCAGCGCTTTCGGATCTGGCAAAGGAAGCGAACCGGACTGCATTCTTTGGAAGGCTCTCCGGCAAAGAGGTTATCTATATCTTAAAGGAAGTTCCCGAGAATCCAATCATCACTACAGCAACTATAGGAAGTACCGCTCCCCTGTACTGCACTTCCCTTGGAAAGACGTTGCTGGCTTTTTTGCCACAGGAACAGTCGAATGCGCTTGTTTCGGATATGGAGATACATCCCCGTACTCCGTACACACTGAAAGATCCGGAAGAGCTCTCCAAGGATCTGGAGCAAATCCGCCTGCGCGGTTATGCGCTGGATTTTCGTGAATATGAAGAACATATGGTCTGCGCCAGCGCTCCGGTTTACCAGAGAAACGGAAGCCTGGAAGGCGCAGTCAGCATCTCCGGTTTCTACCGGGCGGAGGATGATTATGAGAAGATGGGACAACTGATCCGCAAAAGGGCGGCTGAGATCTCAAGGCTTCTCGGATACCAGTATAGCTGATAAAAATCTTATCCTGATGATATGAAACTGTCCTGAAAATCAGGCAGAAACTTGCGAAAACCACCATGGAATGTTAGAATGGACTCAGGAATTTCTTCCAATCTATTGACAAATTCCACAGAAGTGTTAAGATAAACTTAGATTCGAAATCACGAATGTGATTCGTATATACGAACAATAAATCAAAAGGAGAGGTATTATGAATCTGAATCTCAAACCAGCTAATGAATGTGCGTTTGATGCAGTGTCTCTGGGCGAAGTCATGCTCCGTCTAGATCCCGGTGAGGGACGCATCCGTACAGCAAGACAATTCCGTGCATGGGAAGGTGGCGGAGAGTACAATGTCGTTCGTGGCCTGCGCAAATGTTTCGGGCTGAAAACCGCAGTGATCACTGCATTTGCAGACAATGAGGTGGGTATGCTCATGGAGGATTTCATCCTGCAGGGCGGGGTTGACACATCTCTGATCAAATGGATGAAGACCGATGGTATCGGACGCGTCTGCAGAAATGGTATCAACTTTACCGAGAGAGGCTTTGGTATCCGCGGGGCAGTTGGATGCTCTGACCGTGCCAATACTGCGATCTCTAAGGCAACACCGGAAGATTTTGACTTCGATCACATCTTCGGAGAACTCGGAGTGCGCTGGCTGCACACCGGCGGTATCTATGCAGCTCTGTCCGAGCAGTCATGCGAGACTGTCCTGGCTGCCATCAAGACCGCGAAGAAATACGGAACCATCGTATCCTATGATCTGAACTACCGTCCTTCCATGTGGAGCGCCATCGGCGGACATGAGAAAGCACAGCAGGTCAACAGAGAGATCGCGCAGTATGTAGACGTCATGATCGGAAACGAAGAAGATTTCACAGCATGCTTGGGCTTCCAGATCGAGGGAAATGATGAGAACCTGAAAAAGCTGAATATCGATGGCTACAAGAAGATGATCAATACAGCTGTTGAGACCTACCCGAATTTCAAGGCAGTGGCTACTACCCTTCGCGAAGTAAAGACCGCTACGGTCAACGACTGGAGCGCACTGTGCTGGGCATGCGGCGAGATCTACAAGGCAAAGGATTACAAGGGGCTGGAGATCATGGACCGTGTAGGCGGCGGCGATTCTTTCGCTTCCGGACTGATCTACGGTCTGATGACCACCGGCGATGCGGAGATCGCTGTCAACTATGGTGCAGCACATGGCGCACTGGCGATGACTACTCCGGGCGATACCACCATGGCATCCAAAAAAGAAGTGGAAGCAATCATGGGCGGTGCAGGCGCACGGGTACAGAGATAGGACAAGTATTAGTCCCTAAAAATGAACATGAATAAAATCATAAGGAGATCAACATGAACGATATTTTAAAAAGATTTCAGGAAATCGGCATTATCCCAGTCGTTGTTTTAAATGACGCAAAAGACGCAAAACCGCTGGGCAAAGCGCTCTTAGATGGCGGGCTTCCGGTGGCAGAAGTTACGTTCCGTACGGATGCTGCTGAAGAATCTATTCGAATCATGTCCGAAGCATATCCGGATCTGCTGGTAGGTGCAGGAACTGTTCTGACAACGGAGCAGGTAGACCGTGCAGTGGCTGCTGGCGCAAAATTCATCGTAAGCCCAGGTCTGAATCCAAAGGTGGTACGGTACTGTCAGGAAAAAGGCGTTCCGGTCACTCCTGGTGTTGTCACTCCCGGCGAGATTGAGCAGGCGCTTGAACTTGGACTGGATGTCGTTAAATTCTTCCCGGCAGAACCGTCAGGCGGCCTTCCAATGATTAAGGCTGTAGGCGCAGCTTATACAAAGCTGAAATTCATGCCTACCGGCGGCATTAATGCCAAAAATGTAGTGGATTATCTGAAATGCGATAAGATTCTGGCATGCGGCGGAAGCTGGATGGTAAAGGGTGACCTGATCTCTGGCGGAGAATTCGAGAAGATTAAAGAACTCTGTAAAGAAGCAGCTCAGATCGTCAAAGACGTCAAAGGCTGATAACTTGTAACTGTTTCCTGTAGGGGTGTTGCAAAATGCAATCCTGTCCCATCCATTCCATATGAATGCTGAACACACGGAACATTTTGCAACCCCCCTTCTATATCATCCAGTCACATCTCCGTCTCTTTCATCCATTCGATCAATATTCCCTTACTTCCGCATTCCGGACAGGTATAGATTCCATAATAATAAGGCACCTTCCACTCATCCTCCACGCCCAGCTCGTGAACCAGATTGCTGAACCAGAGATAGGTATCTTCATAACTTTTTCCATCCCATTCTCCGATCACAGACTGCGCAGGTTCAATCTTTTTCAGCTGCTCCTGGTCATAAAAACCGTCCGCTTCCATATCTTCGTCAAAATAGTCGCACTCCGGACAGCTCACCGGACACTGCTCCCACTGTCCCATAAGCATCTGAAATGCCGCTTCCCGATCTCCCAGGACCGCCATCAGATCCGTACAGAAATACTGAAGCCAACCCGGGTCCTCTTCTTTCAGCTGATCCATGTTCCGTTCCAGAAACTCCTTCGTCATCTCTTGCAGAAGCTCCACACTCAGCTGATAGCTTTCCATGATCTCTTCCGGCATCTGCGTCTCATCTCCGCCACCGCAGTAAGGGATATCTGTCGACAGTACATCACCTGCTGCCTGGATGATCTTTTTCTCCCATTCATAATCCTGTTTCCGGCGCTTCTTCTCCAGCAAAAGTACCAAATACGGCATTGCCAGATAACTGCCATCATACAGGCTCAGCTGATGCGTCAGATTCTCACACAGGTTGTCAAAGATGATCTCATAATCACTCTTCTCCTCCGGATCTAAACGTCTGAGCTTCCTGGTCTCCGGGATCAATTCCTCCGGACAGAAGAGGAATGCCACATCCTCTCTCACATCCCCATAAGCTCCTCCATACTGTTCCCACAAGCCGGAAGAAAACTCCACCGGTTTTAACCGGTCCCGAAGCTCCTGTACCTCCTGTAGACCTTTCTCGATCTCCGCCTTCCACATGTCTGACTGTCTTTTGGCCTCTTCCAACTGTGCCTGAGTTCTTTTCTCTGTCTCCTGTCCGTTCATCTTCGTTCCTCCTGATTTTCTTTTTCTGTTTTTTCTTCTTAATGATTTTTGCTTTTATACTTATAGCAATATTACCATACTTACTTCGACCATTCAATCAGCTTACAATTTTATGAGGGACTTTTTCTATAATTCTCACCATTTCATTAGGGAGTTTGGATAACCGGACATATAAACTGCAAAAATGGCGGCTTTCCGTCAGATCCCCGAAAGCCGCCATCTTTTTTCTACAGTTTTTTTATAAACAACGCCCGGATCGCATTCAGGACTGCCAAGATCATGACGCCCACATCCGCAAATACAGCCAGCCACATATTGGCGATTCCCAGTGCCCCCAGCAGTAGGCAGATCATCTTAATACCAATGGCAAACCAGATATTCTCATAGACAATCCGCAGACATTTGCGTGAGATCCGGATCGCCTTGGCGATCTTCAAAGGATCGTCGTCCATCAGAACCACATCTGCCGCCTCAATGGCTGCATCCGACCCCATAGCTCCCATGGCAATACCGATATCCGCTCGGGACAACACCGGCGCATCATTGATGCCATCTCCAACAAATGCCAGCTTTTCTCTGTTACCTTTCTTTTCCAGCAGCTCCTCCACCTTCTGTACTTTTCCTTCCGGAAGAAGCTCACTGTATACATCGTCAATTCCCAGCTCTGCCGCAACCTGCCTTGCAACTGCATCTGTATCACCGGTCAGCATGACTGTTCGGTTTACTCCTGCAGATTTTAAAGCAGCAACCGCCTCCTTGGCATGAGGCTTGATCCGGTCAGAGATCACGATATGGCCCGCATAAGCTCCGTCGATGACCATATGGACGATCGTTCCCGTGTGATGACACTCTCTGTACTCCACCTGCAGGCGCTTCATCAGCTTTCCGTTGCCTGCTGCCACCATATGGCCGTCTACTCTGGCCGTGACTCCATTGCCGCTGATCTCCTGGATATCCGTCACCCTGGTCCGGTCTATAGCCTTCCCATAAGCCTGCTGCAGACTTTTACTAATTGGATGGGACGATGCACTTTCTGCAAGCGCCGCATACTCCAAAAGCTGCTCTTGTTCCATCTGATTATGATGAACCGCATTGACCTCAAAGACACCCTGCGTCAACGTACCAGTTTTGTCAAATACCACGCATCCGGTCTGGGACATGGTCTCCAGATAATTGGACCCCTTGACCAGAACTCCTGCATTGCTCGCTCCCCCGATCCCGGCGAAAAAGCTGAGCGGTATACTGACCACCAGCGCACAGGGACAGCTGATAACCAGGAAGGTCAGTGCACGATAGATCCAGTCTCCAAAGTCCGCCGGAAGCCCTAGCAGGAACATCCGCACAAGAGGCGGCAGAAACGCAAGCGCAAGGGCGCTATAACAGACCAGTGGCGTGTAGACCTTCGCAAATTTCGAGATAAAATCCTCCGACTTTGACTTTCTGGAGCTGGCATTTTCCACCAGATCCAGAATCCGGGATACCGTTGATTCCCCGAATTCTTTCGTTGTCCGGATCTTCAAGACTCCTGTCATATTGATGCATCCGCTGATGCCTTCTTCCCCGGTACTGATATTCCGCGGCACGCTCTCCCCAGGCAACGCGCTGGTATTCAGGCTGGCACTGCCCGCCACG
>CAMWMT010000125.1 GCA_947175375.1 uncultured Clostridiaceae bacterium
ACGTTGGCACAGAAGAAGATTATTTCCGGTAACAGACTGGACTGGAGAACATGGAATGTGATCCGGGACAATGCGGATGATCTGGTGATTATAAGTAAGAAATCCGGTCAGATCCGGACAATAAAGAAGGTCCTGCCACCGACCAAAGCAGACAGGACCCACACAAATACTGCGGTGTGATTATATCACATCGGGAGAGGATATGTAAATATGAAAAGAATCAAATTGGAAAAACTGGTGCTGCAGAATTTCAAAGGCAGCACTGACAGGACGATTGAATTTTCAGAGCGGACAGTGATTTCCGGGGCAAATGCTACCGGGAAGACGACGATTCTGGATGCATTCATGTGGTTACTGTTCAATAAGGATAGTAGCGGAGCGACAAGCTTCCAGATCCGTCCACTGGATGTAGATGGTCGACAGATCGACAATGTGGAGATCATGGTTGAAGGATCTCTGGATGTGGATGGAAAAAAGGTAACGCTGAAAAAGGTCCAGAAGCAGATCTGGCGGAAGCGCAGAGGCACTGATGTGACTGAACTACAGGGCAATGAAAACCTGTTTGAGATCAATGGTTATCCGAAGTCAGAGAAAGACTACAAAGAGTATATCTCTGATCTTCTGGAAGAAAAGATGTTCAAACTGATTACAAATCCTCAGGCATTTACGGCGCTTCCCTGGAAAGAGCAGAGAGCAGTGCTGATGCGTCTGGTGGATGATGTGTCTGATATTGCGATTGCAGAATCGGACAGCCAGTTTTCAGAGTTGATACCGGAGCTGGAGCAGGCTTCTGCGGATGATATTCGGAAAAAATACACCAAGGCACTGAATACCTGGAAGAAAAAACAGGTGGAGATTCCAGCGCGGATTGATGAGGTTTCAAAACAGCTTGTTGATATTGATGTGGCAGAGAAGGAACTTCATGCAAATTATCTCCGGGAGCAAATTGCAGACACTGAACGGCAGTATGAGGAAGCAGATTCTTCTGTGAAAGAATTTGACCGGATAAATAATCAGATTCTGGAAATCAAAGGCGAGATTCGGATGATCTATGATGTTGCGGATCGGAAGCTGAGAGAACAGGCTGCAGAAATCCAGAACCGTAAAGATTCTGGCTATGAAGGTTTTAATGAAGCAAGACAGCGGATACGGATGTGTGAGCTGGATATTGAGCGTGTGCAGTCTTCGATTGAGCGGAAAGAGTCAGAGAAGAAGCAGCTGCAGGATGAGTGGAGAGCAGAGAAGGCGAAAGAATTTCCGGCATATGAGGGATTTCCAGAGTTTGATGGAGATATTTGCCGCGCATGTGGACAGGCTCTTCCAGAAGGAAAAAGAATGGAAAATCTGGCTGCATATGAGGAAAGGAAAAAGAAGCATCTGTCAGATTATGAGAAATCCAAGGAAGCTTTTGAGCTATCCAAGAAGGAACGGCTTGCTCAGATAGCGGACAAGGGAAATGCAACTGTGGCGGCTATCAAAAAGCATCAGGGAGAATTGGAGCAGTTGACAGCAGATCTGGAGAAGGTGAAGAAGGATTCTATCAGATTCAATAAGATGAAGTCTGATGCTATGGCTGAATTCGATAAGCTTCCGCTGAAGCCGGACCTGTCTGGCAACCAGGAATATGAGTCTTTACAGCTGCAGCTGTCCAAACTGGAAGAAGGCATGAAGAGCATGAGTACCGGTGCTGACTATCGGAGCCAGCTCAGAATCAAGCTTGCAGGTCTGAGGGAAGAACTGTCAGCAGTTGAGAAGGAAATTGCTTCTGCGGACAATACAGCGGTTGAGGAACGGATTGCAGAGCTTCAGGCAGAACAGCGAGAAGTCGGGCAGAAGGTTGCTGATCAGGAACGGATGATCTGTATGCTGGAATCCTTTGTCATGGAAAAGATGGACAAGGTGTCTGGAATGATCAACGCAAAGTTCAACACAGTTTCATGGAAGCTGTTTGATACACAGATCAATGGCGGCATGAAAGAAACTTGTGAATGCAAAATTAATGGTGTCTCATATAGCGATTTGAACAATGGACATCAGATTATTGCCGGGCTGGATATTATCTCTTCTCTGTCAGCCTTGTACGGCGTGACGGCTCCGGCATTCATTGATAATGCGGAGGCATTGAACGATTTCAATATTCCAGACATGGATGGTCAGATGGTGTTGTTGAAGGTATCAGACAGTGAGAGCTTGGAAGTGAGGGCATAAGCGATGGATATGAAGGTATTAGACAGGGCGAACGAGATCCAGAAGAGGCTGGTGAAGCTGGAGAAAATGCGCAAATTGTTGGAAGACAAAGAGTGGAGTGCATATTTGATTGGATCTGGTGCCAGATTCGACGAAGCAATTCCCTTATCGTCGGACATGCGGACAGTGCTTCTGGGGATGTGTATTGGTGAGTCGGCCAGATTACAGAAAGAATTTGAAAATTTATGAGGAGGTCAACATGAATTTCTACAAAGTAAAGTTCCTGAAAAATGGACAGGCACAGGGCAGGTCATACACGTATAAGAGCAGTCTGGATTTGGCTCCCGGAGACAAAGTGGAGCTTCCCGGAGGGAAACATGGCGTCGTGGTGGACGAGCCCGTGGATATGGACTGGGTGAAATCCTATGGAGAAGAAAATCTGAAGGAAATCGTGAAGAAAGTGGAGGTAGTTGAATAATGGCAACAGCAGGAAAGAAACAGGAACTGGCACAGCAGGGACAGAGACAGGCGGAGCTGGTCATCAATAATTCTTTTATGGATGGTCTGGTGGCGACGATGCAGGGCAAGATCAGTAATGGTCTGACGATGCCAAAAGATTACAATATGCAGAATGCGATCATGTCTGCATATCTGACATTGAAGCAGACCGTTGATAAGGATAAGAGACCAGTTTTGGAAGTCTGCAACAAAGAAAGCATTGCGAATGCTGTTCTGGACATGGCGACAGCCGGGCTGGATGTTTCCAAGGCGCAGGGATATTTCATCCCTTACGGCGGGAAACTGGTTTTCCAGAAGTCATACTTTGGCTGGCAGACACTGGCCCGGCGGTTCGGAGCAGTCAAGTTCTCCGCTATGTGTATCTATGAGGGTGATGAGTTTGATTATGATGTGATCGACGGAGAGATCGAGAATGTTCGGCATAAGCAGAAATTCTCCAATATCGATAAGGACAAGATTGCAGGCGCCTATGCAGTGGTTACATTTTCGGATGGCACGAAGAAAGCAGAGGTCATGACCATGGCCGAGATCAAACAGTCCTGGAAGCAGAACCAGCAGAATAAAGGTGATGGGAATACACATCGGAACTTTACCGGCAAGATGGCAAAAAAGACAGTTCTGTCCAGTATCTGCAAGACAATCGCCAATACATATGGGAACTCTGCGATCAAGGAACAGATTGACATGGAAGAAGAGATTGGGCCGGTTGATGTTGTGGCGGAGAGTGTGGCTTATGACATTGGGCAGGGTGCCAACAGCGTTGATTTTGAGCCGGAAGTCGTCGAAGGCGAGATTGTCCAGGAAGAATCAGTGGAAGAAGAACCGGCGTTTATGCAGGAGTGAGAGTATGAAGTTTAGATGTCTTGGCTCCGGATCATCTGGAAACTGTTACATACTGGAAAATGATTCTGAAGTACTGGTAATCGAAGCCGGGGTTCCGTTTATGATTGTGAAAAAGGCTCTGGATTTCAATATCAGCAAGATTGTGGGGGTGGTCGTCAGCCATTCCCACGGGGATCACGCTAAATATGTAAGAGATTATGAGAGAAACGGGGTTCCTACATTCAAGCCCTATCGCGAGGAGATTGCTTGTCCCTTATCTGTAAATTATGGAGGCTTTAGAATTAAGGGATTCAGGCTTGTGCATGATGTTCCATGTTATGGTTTTTACATTTCCCATGTAGAGATGGGAACGTTGGTATATGCCAGTGATACGGAGTATATCAAATATCGGTTCCAGAATCTGAATCACATCCTGATTGAATGCAATTACTCAAGAGAGTTGATTCCGGAAGATGCTGTGAATCGTTCCCATGTAATGACTGGACATATGGAACTGCAGACGGCGTTGGAGTTTCTTCTGGTGAATAACAATCCCAATCTGCGAAGCGTTGTATTGCTCCATATGAGCGCCAGAAACAGTGATCCGGAGATATTTGTGGCAGAGGCAAAGAGAGCCGTTCAGTGCTCGGTATGGGCAGCAGAGAAGGGGTTGGAGGTTGATTTGCGACTGATGTCGTTTTGAAGGGAGGATAGGCATGGTATATGAAGTAGATATTCCGAGCACTGTACGTGTTGAAAAGTATTATGTGCTGCGCGGAATAATGAGCGTTATGGGCGCTAAAAAGGTAGTAAAAGAAATGGAGCTCGAATGTGAGCCGACTACTGTACAGATTGCGCAATTTCTGAAGGACAGTGGAGCGGATTTTGTATCCGTAGTAGAAAATTACAGAATGTACAATGAATTGCCATTTGCATAGAAATTAAAAATGGGAAAGGAATGATTTTATGAGCAGAGTGAATCTGGAAACCTTTGCAGGTGGTGCCCTGCAGGAGAAGTTCGATGATGCGATGGAGAAGGTTCTTATCAATATGACAGACCCGAATACACCGTGGAAGAACAAGCGGAAGATTATCGTGGAGGTGACTTTTGAGCAGAATGAGGATCGGGACGATTCTACAGTGAATGTGTCCGTGGTTCCGAAACTGGCTCCGGTGAAGCCGGTCAGTACCCGTATGGCCATCGGGAAAGATTTGGAGACGGGTGAAGTGTTCGCTTCGGAGTATGGCAGTCAGTGCCGTGGCCAGATGTCCATGGATAGCTACTTGATACAGCAGGGAGCAGATGGAAGAACTGTAGATACAGAGACTGGGGAAATCAAAGAGCCCCAAAAGGTAATTGATCTGAGAGAAACAAAACAGGCATAAGGAGGATATGAGATTATGATTAAGAAAGCATTGGAGTACATTGTAGGGATGAAGGCACCGGAGGTGCTGGAAATCGGTGGACAGAATTACAGCGACAAGGACCTGATCCGGATCTGCCATAACCCAAAGGCGGAGCGTATTGAGATGACCACGCTGACAAGTCTGGTGGAATACGTCAAATCCGGTATTGACAGCATGGAAGGAAGAATGATCGTTCATGTGCAGAGTCCGACGTGCGTATCTCTGTATTCGACGCTGGATGCTGATCGTGTGCGGGAATACATGGTAAATGTCAATGCACAGGTTCCAGAGTTCCGGTATGGTCGGTATATGGACCATGAGAGTTTCCTGATTGCTCTTCAGTCAAAGTTTATCCCGAATGATGACCGGGATCTGCTTATGCGTTTCACTGGTACCGTAGAAAATGGGACAGTGTCCCAGTATGGTGATGATGGTGTTACGCAGAAAGCCACGATCAAAACTGGCATTGCATCCAAGGGAGAGGCGGTTGTGCCGAATCCGGTCAAACTGCGGCCGTTCAGGACCTTTATAGAAGTTGAGCAGCCGGAGAGTGCATTTGTATTTCGGATGCGTCAGGATGAGCGTGACGGTGTGGAATGTGCGATTTTTGAGGCGGATGGTGGCGCCTGGAAGAATGCTGCCATGAAAAATATCAAAGAGTATCTGCAGTTTGAGCTGAACGAGCTGCCACAGTTTACGGTGATTTCATAAAAGAACAGTCTCAGGCGGCCTGCCAGATGGTGGGCCGCAGAAAGGAAAGTCTATGAAAGATGATAGAGAACTGATTAAGATGCTCCAAGAAATTAAGCCGTTTTTATCTGTTCAGTATCAGAATGAAATTGATGAAAGAATAAAAAAACTTACACCAGCAATTCCTGAAATAGAGCCTGTTGGACACGAAAAAATGATTATTTGTCCAGAATGCAATCATGTGATTTGTTATGATGATGATCTTGAAGATTTGAGAGAAATTTATGAGATTGATTCGCTTTATTGTAAAATATGTGGACAGTCGGTGGATGTGCGTAACATAGAAGTGGGGAACAATAATGAATAAAGTTATTTTGATGGGCCGTCTGGTCCGGGACCCGGAGATCCGTTATTCCAATGGGGAAAATGCAATGGCTATTGCACGGTTCACTTTGGCAGTAGACAGACGATTTAACCGTGACAGGGATCAGAAGTCCGACTTTATCAGTTGTATTTCTTTTGGCAAAAATGCAGAGTTTGCGGAAAAGTATCTGAAGAAAGGCATTAAGCTTGTGGTTACAGGCAAGATCCAGACAGGAAGCTATGCCAACCGGGACGGTAAAAAAGTCTATACCACGGACGTTGTAGTGGAAGAGCAGGAATTTGCGGAAAGCAAGAAGGTGTCAGAAGCAAACAGCGGATCTGGCCAGAATTCTGGGCAAAGTACGGGCTATCCGGAGCCGGAAAATGACGGGTTTATGAATATTCCGGATGGCATCGATGAAGAGTTTCCGTTTAATTAGGAGGGCTGTCGATGTTAAATGAGATGAAACCTTCAGAGGTATTGCAGGACTTTCTTGATTTTATGAAAGAATGCCAAAAAGAGTATCAGGCATGTATGGTCGAAGTCCATAAGCATGATAAGCGGGTTCAGGACTTTCT
Organism: uncultured Clostridiaceae bacterium; assembly: GCA_947175375.1. Lineage (GTDB taxonomy): Bacteria > Bacillota > Clostridia > Lachnospirales > Lachnospiraceae > Hominiventricola. Next base: position 6,568 of record CAMWMT010000125.1, read on the forward strand.
TCATGCTCTGGAGTTTGCTGAAAATCGGCAGGAGCGGAATAAGATTGCCACGCAGGTTAGTCAGAGCCGGAAGGAACGCAGAAGGCTCAAAGACAGAGCAAAACTTCTGGAAGAATGTGCAAGGTTTTATGGGGATAAATCCAATAAACAGTTCTTTGACAAGTTGCGAAGTCTGGTCTCGAAACAGGAAAAGGAAGAAGAATTTCTGGAAAGCGATCGGATCTATAAACCAAGGGCAGGTGATGATGTATGAGCATAATAATTGTAGAAGATCGGGCGCAACAGTCTGGCAAGCATGAAAATAAGCATCGGTGGTTTGACAGCCATGACGTGGAGCTGTTACAGGCTCCGCTCCCAGTGGGCGATTACATACTTTATACAGATACTGTGGAGGATGTGATTCGGAGGAAGGCGAAGCGTGGGGTTGATCTGAAGAAGATGGACTTTCTGGGGAGTTATAAGGTCTGTGTTGATACGAAGCGGGATATGACAGAGATTGAAGGGAATATCTGTGGAAAGCAGCATGATCGTTTTCGGGATGAATGTGTATTAGCGCAGAATAACAACATCCAGCTCTATATATTGGTGGAAAATCAGGATGGGATCAGTTGCCTTGACGATGTGCCTGGCTGGAAAAATCCGAGAACAGAACGATATGATATGATTGTGTCCAAACATAAAGAAGGAAAGTGGAAGCGTGTTCCAGAACCGAAAGCTCCGCCAACAACAGGAGAAAGGCTTGCAAAGTGTATGAAGACCATGCAGGAAAAGTATGGCGTGAAGTTCCTGTTTTGTCATCCTGATGAGGCAGGAGAACATATTCTGAAGTTATTAACCTTGCAGGAGGGATGAT
>CAMWMT010000126.1 GCA_947175375.1 uncultured Clostridiaceae bacterium
GTCTTCTCAACGCCGATTCCATTGGAATTCTTTCTTACCGTAAAGGTCTCTCTGCTGCTTCCGCCCTGTCTCTTAAGGACAGTTCCTTCAAATACCTGGATTCTTTCACGGGTACCCTCTTTGATCTTCGCATGTACTCTTACCGTATCTCCTACATGAAAGACCGGCACTTCAGCTTTTAACTGCTCTGCCTCAATGTTCCTGATAATCTCGTTCATTGTGTTCCTCCTTCATAAATGGATGTTCTTAATACGTCTGGCGTAACAGAGGACCATCTCTTCTTTTCTCACAACGCGTTTTATTCTATCATAATTCCTCTAGCTTTGCAAGGAATTTTTTATCTTCTCTGGTAAGATTCGCCGTCTCAAGCAGATCCGGCCGCCTCTCCCTTGTGCGGATCAGGGACTGCTCCCTTCTCCACCGCTCCACATTGGCAGGATGCCCGGACAGCAGGATCGGCGGAACCTTCTTTCCTCTCCACTCTTCTGGACGGCTATACTGCGGATATTCCAGCAAATTGTCATGGAATGAATCAAACTCCGCAGACTCCTCATTGTGAAGCACCCCGTTCAGAAGCCGGGAAACCGCATCCATGATGACCAGTGCCGGAAGTTCCCCGCCAGTCAGCACATAATCGCCGATGGATATTTCGTCTGTCACGATCTCCTCCAGTACCCGCTCATCGATCCCTTCATAATGTCCGCACAGAAATATCAGTTCTTCTTCCTGCGCCAGTTCCTCTGCCATCCTCTGGTCGAAGACTTTCCCCTGCGGACTCATATACAGCACTCTCGGCTTCCTGGAAAGCTTTGCTGCCACAGACTCAAACGCAAGGCAGACCGGCTCCGCCTGCATGACCATCCCGGCTCCGCCTCCGTAAGGATAATCATCTACCCGATTGTGCTTATTCACTGAAAAATCCCGGATATTCACAGTTTCCAGAGACAAAAGCCCTTTTTCCACCGCTCTTCCGGTAATACTTGTCTGAAATCCATCCCGGATCATATCCGGAAACAGCGTCAATACGTGAAAATTCATCAGTCCAAAAGTCCTTCCAGTACACGTACCAGCATTTTCTTCTCTTCCACATCCACCTCCAGGATACAGTCCGGAATCGCCGGAAGCAGGATCTCCTTCTTCTGCGGGGTCTCAACCACATACACATCATTGGCGCCCGTCTGAAGTACATCGGTCAGGATTCCCAATGTCTCGCCCTGATCTGTCACCACTGTCATATCGATCAGGTCCACGATAAAGTTCTCATTCTCTTCCAACGGAACTGCATCCTCTCTGGAGATCAGAAGATCCATGCCCTTATATTTTTCAATATCGTTGATGCTGTCAAAGCCTCGGAATTTCAGGATAACCTGATTTTTAAAAAACTTTACTCCCGTGATTTCAAGCTCTTTATGCTCTTTTCCAGTGTCCAAAAGCACCTTTTTAAGCGCTTCAAAACGCCGGGGATCATCTGTGGTAGGAAATACCTTGACTTCGCCTCTGACTCCGTGTGTGGACGAAATAACTCCGACTCTTAAAAACTGTTCCATTCTCTGCCTTTCCTTTCACAATCGAGCAAGGAAGACTTTCTCCACGCTCGCGCATGGCCCGCGTGCTGCGTCAGCAACAAACTTCCATATGCGGGCCTGTGCATAAATCGAGTAGGGAAGATTTTTCCCTACTCGCTGCATGGCCCGCATGCTGCGTCAGCAGCAAGTTTCCATGTGCGGGCCTATGCATAGAAGCAAAGAGCGGCGATCACTCGCCGCACCCTGTTCATGACAATAGAAATATACGTTTACTGTACGATCTCCACAACCACTTTTTTATCATCTCTGGACGCCGCTGCTTTTACAAGCGAACGGATGGCTTTGGCAATACGGCCCTGTTTCCCGATCACTTTCCCCATGTCTGTTGGTGCTACACGAAGTTCCACAATCGTTGCGTTGTCCTTTTCCGTCTCGGTGACAACCACTTCGTCCGGATGATCCACCAGTGCCTTTGCCAGCACTTCCACTAATTCTTTCATCATTCCACCTCCAAGGGGTCTTGAAGCAACATGCTTATTTGCTGATTCCTGCAAGTTTGAACAGCTTGCCAACTACTTCCGTCGGCTGCGCGCCATTTGCAAGCCACTTCTTAGCTGCTTCTTCGTTGATGTTAAAGGTGCTCGGGTCCGTATTCGGATCATAGGTTCCGATCTCCTCGATAAATCTTCCGTCACGCGGGGATCTGGAATCAGCTACGATGACTCTATAAAAAGGAGCTTTCTTCTGACCCATTCTTCTTAATCTGATTTTTACTGCCATTGTTCTTTACCTCCATGAATTGTTCCGCTTCAGCCCGTTCCGCATACGGTCTGGAGATTTATTTTCAGCCACTAAAAGATGTGTCTGAAAACAAATCTGTATGCGGACCAGGCTTCCGCTGTTTTAGTTCCGCTTCAGCCTGGGCTTCCGCTGTATTATGTTTTATATTGTGTAAACGGAATGCTAAAACGGCATTCTGCCGAACATTCCCCTTTTACCAAATTTTCCTTTGCCCATGAGGCCGGGCATCTGCTTCATCATCTTTTTGGACTGCTCAAACTGCTTGACCAGGCGGTTTACCTCACTGATATCCACTCCTGCACCTTTGGCAATCCTGCGTTTTCTTGACGGATTCAGGAGATCCGGATTCTGACGCTCTTTCACCGTCATGGAAAGAATGATCGCTTCAATCCGCGCCATCTTCTTCTCATCCACTGCATCCTCGAGCTGCTTCATCTGGCTTCCGCCCATACCCGGCAGCATGCCGAGAAGTGCACCGATTCCGCCCATCTTCTTCATCTGGTTCATACTCTCCAGATAGTCTTCAAAGTCAAACTGGTTCTTCTTCAGCTTCTGAACCATCTGCTTTGACTTTTCCTCGTCCAGAGATTCCTGGGCTTTCTCGATCATGGTCAGTACATCGCCCATCCCAAGGATTCTGGATGCCATACGGTCCGGATAAAACTGTTCCAGATCAGAGAGCTTCTCTCCCATACCCACATACAGGATCGGTTTACCGGTCACTGCACGAATGGAAAGCGCCGCACCGCCTCTGGTATCACCATCCAGCTTTGTCAGGACCACTCCGTCGATACCGACCTTCTCCACAAAGGAAGAGGCCACATTGACTGCATCCTGACCAGTCATGGAATCCACAACAAGAATACTCTGAGCAATATCCACGTTATCCCGAATCTCAATCAACTCGTTCATCATATCTTCATCAATATGCAGACGACCTGCCGTATCAAGGATGACCACGCTCATACCATGAGACTTTGCATGTTCTACTGCCGCTTTGGCAATGTTCACCGGCTTATGCTGGTCTCCCATGGAGAAAACTTCCACTCCCTGCTTCTCTCCATTGACCTGGAGCTGTTTGATCGCTGCAGGGCGGTATACATCACAGGCCGCCAGCAGGACTTTCCGTCCTTTGATCTTATATTTGCCCGCGAGCTTCGCTGCAGTCGTCGTCTTACCTGCACCCTGAAGACCTGTCATCATGATAACCGTGATCTCGTTGGACGGGCGAAGCTTAATCTCCGTCGTCTCACTGCCCATCAGGTTGATCATCTCTTCATGAACGATCTTGATCACAGTCTGTCCCGGTGTCAGGCTCTCCAGCACTTCCGTGCCGACTGCCCGGGCTTCCACGGACTTGATGAACTGTTTGACCACCTTAAAGCTGACGTCCGCTTCCAGAAGCGCAAGCTTCACTTCCTTCAGTGCAGTTTTCACGTCCGCTTCTGTCAGTCTGCCTTTGCTCCGCAGATTCTTGAACACATTCTGTAATTTTTCCGATAAACTGTCAAATGCCATCTATAATTCCTCCAGAATGGTAGCGGCGATCGCTTCGATCTCTCTCATGGCAGGGTCTTCGACTTGCTCCCCTGCGATCTTCCGGATCTGCCCAACCTGACTGCGGAGACTGACAAATCTCTCCACCAGATGCAGCTTCTCCTCATAACCAGCCAGCAGACGGTTGCACCGTTTGATCATGTCATGTACGCCCTGTCGGCTGATGCCGAGGTTCTCTGCCACTTCACTGAAGGAATAGTCGTTCAGGACTACATCCTCATAGACTCTCTTCTGATGTCCGGTCAGCAGTTCACCATAAAAATCATACAGAAGCGCCTGCTTCAGAATCTCTTCCATTTCGATCACCGTGGTTATCTTACACGAAAACAGACATGGTGTCAAGTGTTTTTTCTTGACGATATAGAAAATAATTGGTTTTGTCTTTGTTTATCCTGTCATTTTTCATTGTTTTTTGCAGTTCCACCAGTTCGTCATGTACCTTCTTTTTTCTTGATTGTCACAAAATTTGTCCCAGAAATTGTCCCAGAAATATGTCTAAAAAAGCACCTGCTCATGCAGATGCCCTGGACAATATTTTATCTTCTCCCAAGTTCTCTGATTTCTTCCACAGATAATAGAGAAACATATTCATGGATTTCTTCCGCAGAAAATTTCCGTGCTTCCAGCATCTTAAGCGCAGTATCTGTTGCTGCTTTTTTTGACGCTTCTTTTGCTGCTTCTACTGCAATTTTATTGATTTCAGATTCCATGATCTCCAACAATGCCTGACACATGCTTTCATCTCCTCTCAATTCTTCTACCACTGCCTGATTCGCTTTAATGCTCACTTCCAATACAGAATCTGCAAGCTCCCTGTCAAATTTGTGCGTAAGGTTGTTAATCCTTTCCAACAGTTCCTGCATCTCCTGCTTTTCCAGTCGATCAGATAATGCTTTCAGCCAAGTGTGATCTTCTTTCTTCAGTTCCCCTGTCACAATAATCTGTGTCGGAAAAAGAGCTGCATCCAGTATGTAATAAATCCCTTTACATGGGTTGGTCACCCTGATCCCGTGATCTTTAAAATACCGAAACAACCCCTCGGGACGCACTTCCCTGACAATCGAAACGGTAAGGTCATCCGCCTTCCGCTCATCTACAGTCTCCCCATAAGCTTTGTATAGACTGGCATACGCCCCTGTCTTGTAAAACGTATCGATGTTCAGATGGTCTTGAGGAGACTTATACTCCATGATATTATGTCCCCGAAATATCTTCCCTATTTCGTTGGCAATCTGAAGTTCTCTGTCTTTTTTGATTATCAGAAGGTCAATCTCCAAAGGCTTCATATTCAGATTATATTCTTTTTCGTAGATCAGTTCATCCCTGTAATCCGCCAACTCCAGATTCATGGCAGCCACAAATCCCGGATGCCATTGTATCTCTATATCGTTCATTTGCTTTCTCCTGTTCTTACTTGCATTATATCAGATTTCTGTATTTTTACAACTGCGTAGTTCCATTTCAGCTGACAGATATTCCTGTCAGCTGATCCAGATTTTATTAACCGCCGCCTCCTGTTCCTGCTTTTTATTACCACGTAAATGCGTATAAACGTCCCTTGTCGTAACTTCCGACGAATGCCCCAGACGGAATGCTACTTCTTTTTCATCTATTCCGGCTTCATATGCCATTGTTGTGTATGTATGACGTATCTGATGCGGTGTGAAATATTCCAGCTTTTTTCCATTCCTGCTTTCCGCAAAATCATTCTGCTTCTTCACGATCCTGTGGATCAGGCTGATGATTGCCGGTTCATACCACGCATTCCCATTTACCTGTGTAAAGACCAGATTATTAATCTCTCCAATAACACGACCATAATCGTCTACCCGTAAAACCTTTCCTGCCGGACACAGGATCTGCATTTGCAACTGTTTCTGTCTCTTTAAAGCGTTTATAACCGCTTCATTCACTGCTATTGTCCGTACACCTTTCCTGCTTTTTGTAGTTCCTATAGCAAGTGTGAAACCATACTCTTTCTTCCTGTATCTGTTTAATGATTTGTCAATCGTAACCTGTGAACGCGAAAAATCTACCGCATCCCATGTAAGTGCACAGGTCTCCCCTACTCTGGTTCCCAGATTAAACAGAACTACAAAAAACGGATAATACCCTGCAAATTCCTCATCCTGTTTCAGAAAATCCACCAGTAATCTTACCTGTTCCTCTGGAATGGCTTCTCTCTCTCCTGCGTCTACATTAGTAAATTTGATATTCTTGCAGGGATTTTTTACAATCGCATCATCATCCTCTGCTTCTGAAAAAATAGCTGAAAGACATCCCTTCATATTACTAAGTGTACTTTTCTTACATCCATTCTGGATCATCTCATTAAACAACTTCTGACAATGCATTTTCCGTATCTTCCCCATCTGCATCCGCCCTAATTCTGTCCCCAACACATGCGCCTTGTAATAAGCCTGATAATTCATAAATGTAGTGGCTTTCCGGGAGGATTTCCCCGCATTTTTACACCAGCATTCGTAATACTGATCCAGCGTCATCTCATTCATTTTCTTATTGTAAATATTTCCGTTTTCAATTTCAGCGATTAAATTCGCTTCCTTTTTACGAAGAGATGCCAGATCTGTATCGGTAAGGGAATATCTTTTTCCCGCCACCATCCTTTTGTACACATATCTGTCATTAACTGAATCATAATATTCCCCAACTCTCAGCTTGCGTCCTTTTTTATCTTTTCTCACCATAAAACAATCCTGCCTTTCCATCCATATAAACGGCACTAAATTTTTGCCATCATACATCGCAGATCCATGTGCCGTTCATCATCCTTTTCTGGCATTTTCAAACACCAGATATATAAATTACGGAACAGGATGTTATCCTGTCCCATAAGCCACCATTGCATGTCACATATGTATCACTCTTCAAAACTGTCTATATATGCCAGAAAAATACTGCGTTTGATACGAAGTGATTTCCCGATTTTTCTGGAAGCTTTGCAGTCCCTTGCCATCTCACGAACTGTGTTCTTCCCGAGATTTGTTAAGCTACATGCCATATTGACAGTGATGTATTCTGCGTTAATATCCTCATTCACTCTTTTTCTCATAGCTGGTCTCCTTCTTCTTTATATACTTCTTATTCACCCCGGATACTGTAATGAACTTTTTTTTCCTGGGTCTGCCAAAGCCGCTGTACTGACTTGACAGATTCTCCCGACTCATTCTATTTTCGAGTTCCGTCTCTGCACATACCTCCACAAATCGAATAGCCTCTGAGATTTCCCGGCTTGTTCCTACACAGTGAGGACCCATCAGCAAACAGTGACCTCTTGGAAATGTAACAAGCTTTTTATATATGGCTTTTTGAACTTGGGGATCATATGCTATCTGCTTACTGACATGCGCCGCTTCTTCTTCTGTCAAACGGAAGAAAAATCGAAAACCGCCCTGTTTAAATTGTTGAATGACAGGCTCCGAAAAATTCCCTGCCAAAAACTGGGTAATTAGGGCGTGTTGAATAATGCATAAATCTGTTATAATCTATACATAAGATTAT
>CAMWMT010000127.1 GCA_947175375.1 uncultured Clostridiaceae bacterium
CTCGATAAATCCTGTGCTCTGCCGGTTATTCATTTTTCTTCGTGAAACAACCCTATTTTGTTATCTTTGATTCTTTATCACTTTTTTGCCATAAGCATTTATTTCTTTTTTCCGCAACACTGCTTATATTTCTTCCCGCTGCCACATGGACAGGGATCATTTCTTCCGATCTTTGGTCCTTTTATAACCGTTCCTGACTTCTTCTGCTCCAGATACAGTTCCTTTCTGGTCGCCTCATCAAAGATCTCATCCCATTGAGGCAGCTCATACAACCAGTCCGCCTTTGCGTCGACCATATTCTTATACAGCTTCACCTTATCGAACTTCAGGCTGACAACCGTGTCTTCTTCCATATCCTCGATAGGATTTGGATTCACCAGGCTGTCATTGATGCCGTCCAGGAAACCGGTCATCTCCATAATGCTCAGATCATACTTCTCAGCCAGCTCCTTTACAGTACCCTTTACCTCTGTATCCGGTTCCGCCAGCAGCTTTTCATATACACCCTTTTCCAGATTAAAATAATTCGCCCAAAACTTCTGGATCACACCTCTGTCTCTTGACTCATCATATGCAATTTTCTGCCATTCTTTTAGTAATGCCATCTTTTAACCATCCTTTTCATAATATCTACAGTATAAATTTCATAGAGATAATATATACTATTTTCTCCTGTATTTCAATTTCTTTTTTCTATCCGGTTACAAATTCCATACCAGGATCTGTCAGCCTGCCTCTCCTTCCAGAAATTCCTGCAGCTCTTCCGGTGTCCCAAGCACATGGACTTTTCTTCCATCCACCAGGCTGATGGTAACTGAAAGTCCCTTTTCTATCATGTAATTATACAATGGCGCAATATATTTCTCATTTTTTTCCATACGGCTGTCATCCGCATAATATTCCTCATACAATCTCTGATACAATTCTGCTGAAGAAAAATAATATGCCCCCAGGGTACAGTTATCAGAGATACGCACTTTCTCCCTTACCTCTGTCACTTTTCCGTCTGCATCAAGCCTGACAAAACTCCAATGTTCCCCCTCCGCATGGAAACAGGGAATATGTCCGTCTCCCGAAATATCCTCATATTTCATCTCCCAGGGTTCCACATAAGTATCAATATTATAGATCATGACCGATTCTTTAGGCTCACAATGGGGAATCGCCAACATGCAGGTAGTCGCCTGTCCGTCTGTCATATGGTCAATCTCTATGATCTGGACCTGCTGTATTCCATATCTTCGGCTCTGGTCCCGGATAAAATCTACTGCCTGGTCTTCCCTGCGGACAACAAACACATATTTGGACACATGCTCGTTATATCCAATCAGACTGTCCATGGACCACTCAAACAATGTCTTTCCTCTGGCTTCTATCATGTACTTGGGTATCTGATATCCTGCCTTTCGAAACCTCGTACCCAGCCCCGCCATTGTAATGATTATATTCATTTTCTTCCCCCGCTTATCTGGAACTGTTTTTAGAATCTTTACAGATCTGGTCCAGTTCTTCCACTGTATGATTCAGAAACTCATCCGGCCGTATGGTACGGTCATCCACATAGAATCCTTTGTGTCCCGGCCACGGCTTTCCATAAATGATCTCGTCATATGGAATATCCCATTTATCCAGCCATTCCAGCAGGATCTTTGCTGTATTTTTGTTGATCAAGCCAATATTTCCCCCATAAGAATTCATATTTCTCGAAGTAAAAAGAATAATACGCGCCCCGTTCTCTTTATAATAGCGGATTTTCTCCAGCACATTTTCGTAAGGAACCAGATCTTCATATCTCTCTTCCTTCTTCTTGATCGGGCAGATCGTCCCGTCAATGTCAAATACAAATGAATATTCTTTATACATTATTGTTTCCTCCCTTTTTTTCATACTCCTGAATATTCAAAACTCTGTCCAAAATCTCAAGCCCCGTCGCCAGCATGGCATACTGATGTTCTAAACATTCCCCATGCAATGGTATCATACTTAAAAACAACAGCGCCTCGATCAGTTCGATCTTCTCCCTGTCTTCTCCAATTTCCTCTGAAAACACATCCAGGAACAGTTCATACAATTTATATTCCCGATTTCTGTCCAGAATCTGAAAATTAATTATCGCTTCTTCCCGATCCGATTCTATGCGAAACATATCTTTAATGATAAAATCATATTTCCCGTCCACACTATGAAAAAGTTTTGCCAGTTCATATCTCTGATCACCATAGATATCATATGCGCCAAACTTCCCCCTTGGATCAATTACCTTGATGAATGACAGATTACTGTCGACCATAATATTTGAAAAACACAGATCCCCATGAATGATATGGAACATATCCACATCATACAATCTCCGGGGAATCTCCAGCTCAAGCAGTCTACAGATCTGGTTCAGAGATATATATCTTTTTCCATTAATCAGTATGGATCTGTCAAAAAATGTGAAAAAACTTTTATGTGTTTTGAGTGTTTCCAGCCGTTTTAGCGTCTTATCTAGATACATTTCCTTCAACGCTGACTGTATATTAACATCCTGTATACGATACCGTTTAAAATCATTATACATAAATCGAATCCGCCTGAACATATCCATCCATTGATGATATGTCAGATCCCCATACAGAAACAGTTCATGCACAGTATGGTAAGCATAATATTCCATCGCAATATACGGGTTCTCATAACAGGTCGAATATGAAAAAATCCTTGGTCTCACATATTCAATATCTGCCGGTAATTTCAGGTACCAGAGGATTTCCCCAATAAATTTTTCTTTATCATCACTGCATTTTCGAAGTATGCCTCTGTTCTTATCGATCGTGATGTGATTAAACTCTCTGGCTTTCACCTCCAATATGGAATTATAATATTTATCCACATGACCAATATCAAACCAATCCTCCGTATATACAGCTTTCATGGAATGAAGTCTGCTGTAGTGTATCAGCGCACGATAAAAGCTGCTCATTCCACCATCTACATTTTCCAATGACTCCTGTAGACATTTTCGAAAGTCCGCCTCATCTGATAACCGGAATACACCAACAAAAAGTTTCTGTATGCTTTTTTTATCCAGGCCGGTCTGCTTATCACGTATGGATGTGATCACACCGTCCTCACAGTCAAAATAAGTCCACACATCTGATGGATGATCTTCTGAATAGAAAAAGCCATCCTCCACGCTTCCCGGAAAACTGTCCATAACAATCGTATCTGCAAAATTGATGATCACCGGTGTGTGTGTATCTTCTAGCCCCATATAGATTGTATCTCCCAGATCACCAAGCTGCTCCAGCCTGTTCAGACAGATTTTATCCGATCGATATGCTAAAAGCCTTTGTTCCACCTCATCAGCCATCTCATAGCAAATGATCCTGATTGATTTCACATTTTCCTCATATTGTTCCAACAGGTAATCCAGCACGATTCCCTGCCCCACCGGATAGATAATCGCCGGAAGCTTTCCGAGATTCTGAAGTTCTTCAGGCACAATTTTTGCACTGGGAATCACTACTTTCATCCTTGTATCCTGCATCTTTCTTCCGCATCCTGTTTGTCCAGCATCTGAATCAGCTCCTCCGAATATCCACTCTGAAACTTTTTGGCATACAGAAAGTTGCCACTCAAAAGTTCCTGATAATCTTCCTGTTCCAGGATCTTGGCACCTTTGTCATCCGGCAACCACACGATCTTAAAGATATTTTCCCTGCTCTCAATGGAGTCCCGGAATTTTGAGTTAAATAATACAGTTGCTACATAAAAATCATCCGGAGCGTGCATCAATTGAAAATAGCGGTTGAATCCTCTGTTATTTTTATAAAAATGCAACAGATACGAAGCACACTCTCCCGATAATGCCCATTTGGGCGCAATTCCATAAAGACGGTACTCTTTCCCATTATATGACACATAATCTTTTTTCCCTTTTTTACCAAATTTTCTTAGGATTCTTTCATATAGCTGAAAACATTTATGAAGAATCCTGTGGTCTCTGGATGCATGATAATACAGGTGATCATACTGCTCTCCACTTACAATGTCTGCACAGACATACTCTTTATGTGCATTGTCAAAGAAAAAGGCCTCAATCTTTTCATCTGACCAGATCGGATAATCAAGACCTGTCAACAGCACAAAACGATCATAGGTATCCTGTTCAAACGCCTGCTCCATCATAGAAAAAGCTGCCTGCAGAATCGAATATCCTCCCCAGACGATTCGATATCGCTCTTTTGAAAAAACAACTCTTCCCTGCCCACGCACATCAGATAGTGCATGTTGAAAAGATGTCAAATCCACACTGGCATTAATATGCACAAAAACATCCGATGTTTTGCTCAAACGTGTTATCAGGCGCTTCAACTGCCCTGGATCCATATAAGCAATTACCAGATATGCAATTTTTATTTGTTTCTTCATCAGTATTTCTCCCTGTTTTTACTCAGCTTCCTTGTAACAGCTTTTCACTAATATATAACATTTTCTTTTATATTTCAATTTATATTTTATTCATAATCAATTTCCGGATCATATCGATTCAGCCAAACGGATTCTTTTCCATAATACGTGCTTACAGCTATATTTTTCCAATTATTCACATCATCTGTAATATCATCAAAAAACAACAGATATGGTTTTACACTGTATGGCTCTACTTCTACGTTTCTGATATTTGTATTCAAATACGCTGTTTTTCTTTCTACTGCTTCATTATAATAGGATAATGCCTCACCTGTAACCAGTTCCCGCACAGCCTCCACACTAACCCCCGAAGTTCTGAAATCTCCAGCACAGACAAAGAAATATACAATCACTGCCATACTGATTCCCTGCCAGATATGTACCTTTTTATAAAAGTCTCTCATCCATATCCAAATACCATGGTCATAAAATCTTATTACCAGCCATCCCAACAAATAACCATATGTAAGTACAAACAGGATAATGAAATTCACATAGATCACATTTCGCATCCTTCCGGGTCCTGGTTCTCCAAGTACATAAAAACTCGGACTGGACATAGCAGACAAGAAGCATACCATACCAGCTGCCGCCAATACCGGGAACGGGAACTGAAAGTCATAATTTTCAATCATTTTCAATAAAATCTGCATGATCAAAGGTGTCAGAAAAATAAGCAACAATACAACCGCAGGAGTAGTCCATCCTGCCAGATATTGACGAATCGTCCAGATAAAACATTTTTGGATGGTTATTAAGATTGGACTATATTCATCTCCTCCCCGTATCGAGGTTCCAGGGGAAAGGTAACTCACCAGAAATCCAGCAAAGCTGAGCATTGCCGGAAACAATATTCCCCTTCTTTTATGAAAGAAAAAAGCAGCTGCTACAAATACTACATAAGTCAGGACGCTAATAAAAGATGTTACATTATTTCCACCCGCTGCTACAATCGTCAAAATACAGAGCAGAATTATATCTCCTATGCCTTTTTTCTCTTTTCTTCCAAAAAGATAGTGAACCGCCACAGAACACATCCAGATATAGATCGCATGGTGAAACATATATGCCATTGATCCATCAAACCAGAAAAATGCTTCCACCGGAAACGGAACATTCTGAATGATTGCCATACTGATGACTACTCCTGTGCAATTTCCGATCCATATAGATTCTTTTCCTCCCAGTGCCTTGGCCAGATTCCTAAATAAAGTAATCACTCCTCCTGCAAAAACCATATAAATGATAATGGCAGAAATCCAGTAACATCCAAATATCTCCGGCATAAAAGCAGCAAAAAAAGACTCTGAATACCTTCCCTGCCATTTAAAATAATATTCCACCGATGTCCTGATCGCACATCTAATCACACCTGCAATATGATATCCCTGCTCCTGCGTCCATGTGTACATCTGCTGTGAGAATGTATAATCATCTGCAGCTGGCACATTATAAAACGCCAGTATAAAGATCGGCACTGATACAATTATAAAAAATATCAATGTAAATAAAGATATCTTTTTTTCATTTTCACTCATAGCAACATCCTGCTCTCTTATAGCATCTTTAGTATTTATCTATAATATGCATCATTTTTTCGCAAAGTTCCTTCTCTGAAAATGGCTCAAAAAAATCCGCTTGCTCATAGTCTCCTACACCATCCTGCGCATACATACAGTCCGCCGCCAAAATCCAGGCTCCCACCGATCTCGCTTCCAAGAGCGGCAGACCAATCGTCTCGATATAAGACGGAAAAACCAGCACTGAAGAGGCATACAGGTCAAATAATTCTCTTCTGGTCATCGTCCCTTTAAAAAATATCGGAAGCCCTCTCTCCTCTGCCTCTTTACGAATGGCACGGATCCCATCGTTCTCTGTACCAGTGACAGTCCATATAACTTTATAGTTTCGACAGCCTCTGTCCTGCAGAAGCTCACATGCTTTTAGAAAAGTTCTGTGATTTTTATAGGCAGAAGCATTTGCCGGATAGAAAAATACCGGCTCTTTCTCATCCATCTGCCATGGTGCTGCCTTAAGCATCTCCACAGGCGGAAATTTCACTTCTATCTTTTTCGGAGAGACTCTGCACTGCCGGGCAATCTCCTGTTTCATCCAGTTCGTCTGCACGAGAACCTTTCTGGCATGGCGAATCGACCTTTTCATCATACGGCCAAGCACCTGTTGAGTAAACCATGGGCGAAACGCCTCCCAGGGCTTAAAACGGTACTCTGAAAAAGGGAGTGCATTGTGCTCATATACGACCTGAGGCACGCCCGCATGGGGCAGTTCAATATTCTGAAGTGACAGCACCTGATCGATTCGGTATTTTTTCACCAGCCAGTGTGCCACAAACTGATCAAAGAACAGCCGATGAAGCGGACTTTTTTTGATCCATGGATAGTTCAGCACCCGGATATATTCTGTCTCCGGCAATTCAAAGACACTCAGTACGAACACGTACTCATTTTTCGTATCCTGACAGAATTCTTCATAAAAACTCTTCAGCACGGTCGCTGCCCCGCCGCTGTCCGCCGCTACATCATAGACCAGAATTCTCATGTTTCCTTCACTTTCTGCATGGCACGAATCAGCATCTCCTGTCCAAGAAACGCGTCCTGAATCGCATCATTTACGCGATTCCCTTTCAACACCTGGAACATATATTCATATTCTGCCTTAATGCCTTTGTCCTGCTCCAGTTTCTCCTTTACGGCTTTGCTGCTTCCATATTTTTTCAGGCGGATAAAATTATCCATCTCATATACGGAACCATTGGAAAGCACCCGCAGCTGCTCCTTGGGATATTTTTTGGAACCCATGGAAGAATAGACGATATTTCCAATAGCCCCTGAAGCAAATCGCAGGTTGATCAGGACATTATCATTAAACTGATAAGCAGCGTTCTCTGCCGCTGTAACCTGCAGGGAAGTCAGTTCACTGCCAT
>CAMWMT010000128.1 GCA_947175375.1 uncultured Clostridiaceae bacterium
CTCTGTGTGACAGCCTTTGATATGGCAGGAAACCAGACAGAACTGGATGAATTAAGGTTTTTGCTTACCCCGAATCTGCTGATCCAGCTTTTTATGAATCGGACACTGTTTTGGGGGTCTATGGGAGGGCTGGTACTGATATGTGCCGGTATCTGGCGGCTGCTTTTGAGATGGAAACGGTTCAGAAAGTGTAAATAGAGATGGGAATAGTCATTGATTTTGCCTCTTTTCAGTATTATAATATCTCTAAGTGCAGTTTTTTATGCCAGAAACTACCACAGGATATGCGGTAAAAAGGAGATTCTATCATCTATGATGAAAATACTGTTTGTATCACTTGGCTGTGACAAGAATCTGGTGGATTCTGAGGTGATGCTCGGTCTGCTTGCAGAAAAGGGATACGGTTTTACGGACGATGAAGCACAGGCAGATTTGATCGTTGTCAATACCTGCTGCTTTATCGGAGATGCCAAGGAAGAGAGTGTGAATACGATTCTTGAAATGGCAGAATGGAAAAAAGAAGGAAAGCTAAAAGGGCTGATCGTGACCGGATGCCTGGCAGAGCGATATCGCCAGGAGATCACAGAGGAGATTCCTGAAGTGGATGCGGTCGTGGGAACGGCTTCTTATGACCGGATCGTGGAAGTAATCGAACAGGTGACTGCCGGAGAACAGAAGCTTCTGTATGGAGACACGGACCGGCTGGTCCTGACAGAGACCAGGAGGATTCTGACGACGGGAGGACATTATGCCCATCTGAAGATTGCAGAAGGATGTGACAAGCACTGTACCTACTGCGTCATTCCGAAACTTCGGGGACGTTACAGAAGTGTCCCGATGGAGAAGCTGTTAAAAGAAGCACAGGAGCTGGCCGATCAGGGAGTAAAGGAGCTGATCCTGGTAGCGCAGGAGACAACTATGTATGGCGTCGATCTCTATGGGGAAAAGCGGCTTCATGTGCTGTTAAGGGCTCTTTGCAGGATAAAGGGAATCCGGTGGATCCGGGTACAGTACTGTTATCCGGAAGAGATCTATGAGGAACTGATCCGGACGATCAAGGAAGAACCAAAGATCTGCCATTATCTGGATCTGCCCATACAGCATGCGTCTGACCAGGTCTTAAAGCGAATGGGCAGGAGGACGACCAGACAGGATCTGCAGGATATTGTCGGAAGACTGCGAAAAGAGATACCGGATATCTGTCTTCGTACTACGTTGATTACGGGATTTCCCGGAGAGACAGAAGAGGATCATGAAGAACTGATGGCTTTTGTGGATGAGATGGAATTTGACAGGCTTGGAGTATTTACCTATTCTGCGGAAGAGGATACACCTGCGGCCTGCATGGAAGGACAAATACCGGAGGATATCAAAGAAGCGCGGCGCGAAGAACTGATGGAGCTTCAGCAGGATATTTCTTTTGAAAAAGCGGAGGCCATGACAGGCACAGAACTGTGGTGTATGGTAGAAGGTAAGATCGCGGATGAATATGCGTATGTAGCCAGAACCTATAAAGACGCTCCGGGAATCGATGGATATATCTTTATTCAGACCATGGAGGAACTGATGTCCGGAGACTTTGTCAAGGTACATGTGACCGGAGCGGAAGAATATGATTTGATAGGAGAGATCGCTGATGAATTTACCGAATAAACTGACCGTGCTGCGGGTGCTTTTGATTCCGTTTTTTGTATGGTTTACTCTGGTGGACCTGGTTCCGGGATACAGTAAATATATCGCAGTCCTGATCTTTATTGTGGCAAGTCTGACCGATCTTCTAGACGGGAAGATCGCAAGAAAATATAATTTGGTAACGAACTTTGGAAAATTTATGGATCCTCTGGCAGACAAGCTTCTGGTCTGTGCAGCTTTGATCTGCCTGGTATCGGAGGGACTGCTGCCCGCATGGATGGTCATCATCATAATCAGCAGGGAATTTATCATCAGCGGTTTCCGGCTGGTGGCATCCGATAATGGTGTGGTGATTGCAGCTAGCTACTGGGGAAAATTCAAGACTACCTTTCAGATGCTAATGATCATTGTACTGATCCTGGATCTTGGAGGAATCTTTGATCTGATCGGGCAGATTCTGGTCTGGGCGGCACTGATTCTGACGGTAGTGTCACTGATCGATTATCTCATAAAAAATAAACATGTGATTCTGGAGGGGAGTATTTAATCATGGGAAATGAAGTACAGAGCTATTCTTATTCGAAGACGGTAAAATTATGCGGGATGGAAGAGACAGAGGTGCGGGCGAAACTCCATGATCTTCTGATTTCTCAAGAGAAGGTACTTTTTACGTTTCAGACGGTTCCCGGAGAAGTGAACATCTGCATCTCGGCTCAGTCAGAGCAGGAGGAAGAGGCAAAGAGGCTGGTAAAAGGGATGATACGGGAACTGAAGATTCGCTTGGGAAGCCACATCTTTACGACCAGCTCCAAAGTGACTCTGGCAGAGACGATTGTTGAACTTCTGAAAGAACAGAAGATGACGATCACGACCGTGGAGTCCTGCACGGGCGGTATGATAAGCGCAAGGCTTACAGATGTGGCAGGCGTATCCGAAATATTTAAACAGGGTTTCGTCACTTATTCCAATAAGGCTAAGAGAAAGATCTTAGGCGTAAAAAAGATGACTCTGAAAAAATACTCCGCCGTCAGCGAACAGACTGCCTGGGAGATGGCACGGGGTGGAGCGGTACTTACGAAATCAGATGTATGTGTCAGTGTGACCGGATATGCCGGACCGGAAGCCGGTGAAAATGGAGAGCCGGTCGGACTGGTCTATATTGGCTGCAATGTAAGAGGGAAGATTGAGGTGGAAGAATTCCATTTCAGCGGTGACAGAAGAACGATCCGGGAACTGGCGACCGTTCACGCCCTGACGCTTCTGCGCCGGTGTATTCTGGAGAATTATCAGCTCTGAAAAAAGACGGAGGCATATGGCATGAGATACCATAATATTACCAGAGAAGATATGCTGAATGGAGACGGGCTTCGGGTCGTGCTGTGGTTTGCCGGCTGTTCCCATCACTGTAAAAACTGCCAGAATCCGATCACCTGGGACCCGGATGGAGGCCTTCCTTTTGACGAGGCTGCCAGACAAGAGATTTTTGAGGAACTTGGGAAGGATTATACGAGCGGAATCACTTTCAGCGGAGGCGACCCACTCTATCCGGATACGAGAGAAGAACTTCTGGCGCTGATCAAAGAGATAAAAGAGCGGTATCCAGATAAAACGATTTGGCTGTATACCGGATATCTCTGGGAGGAGGTCTGTCATCTGGAGCTGATCCCATATGTGGATGTTTTGGTGGACGGGAGGTTTGTGGAGGAACTGAAGGACAATAACCTTCCATGGAAGGGAAGCTCCAACCAGAGAGTGATCGATGTTCAGACAACCCTGACATTGGGAAAGACTGTTTTATACGCATGAAAATATATGCTTACGAAAAGATTTGCAGGCAATAAAATGTATAACGAATGAGCACACCGTTATGTATCATGAAAAATGACAGATGAATGTGCTCATGAGTATGACAATGGAAGGATTCCGGTCAGTGAGCCGGAAAAAGACATAAAATGAAGACAATTAAGATAAAATATTTCTCAGAGGAGATCGAAAGACTTGCATATATTGCAGGAAAATCGGACTGGATCGATCTGAGGGCGGCGAAAGAGATAACGTTAACTAGGGGAGAATTCGCACTGATCCCACTGGGAGTAGCCATGGAACTTCCGAAAGGATATGAGGCTCATGTGATTCCAAGAAGTAGCACTTATAAAAATTTTGGAATCATTCAGGCGAACAGTTGCGGCCTGGTCGATGAAAGCTATTGCGGAAATAACGACCAGTGGTTTTTTCCGGCGATTGCCATGCGGGATACCGTGATTCATGTGAATGATCGTATCTGTCAGTTTCGGATCATGAAGCATCAGCCGGAGATTATATTTGAGGAAACACAAACCCTGGATGCAGAAGACAGGGGCGGTTTTGGAAGTACCGGAAGACAGTGATATTTGGAGGGAGATACCATGGCATGCACAATGTTTGCAGCGATTGATGTTGGCAGTTATGAGGTGAATCTGAAGATTTACGAGCTTTCCACAAGAAAGGGAAGCCGTGTGGTCAATCATGTCAGACACCGGATAGAGCTTGGAAAGGATACGTACGCGACCGGCAGGATTGGGACAGAGCTGGTGGATGAACTGTGCCGCGTGTTTCTGGATTTTCAGCGAATCATGAAAGAATTCGGTGTTGAGGATTATCGTGCCTGCGCGACCAGCGCTGTCCGCGAGTCAAAGAATAATCTGGTCCTTCTGGACCGTATTTATCTAAAAACCGGTATCCGGCTGGAAGTTTTGAGTAATTCCGAGCAGAGATTCCTGGGTTATAAGTCGATTGCGTTTAATTCGGACCGGTTTCAGGAGATCATCGAAAAAGGAACGGCCATTGTGGATGTGGGAGGCGGAAGTATTCAGCTTTCTCTATACGATAAGGATAACCTGGTGACCACACAGAACATCCGTCTGGGAACTCTGCGACTCCGGGAACGGCTGGCAGATGTGTCGGAGCGAACCGTACGGTATGCAGGAGTAATCGATGAGCTTCTGAACAATGAGATGCGGACCTACCGAAAACTCTATCTGAAGGACCGGAATATTCGTTCCATGCTTCTGGTCGGAAGTTATATTCAGTATATTAACAAGTACATTCATAAGGATACCGATGTGTATCAGATCACGAAAGAAGAATTTATCACATTTTATGATGAATTCATACAAAAGGGACAGCTTACCATGGCTGCAGAGCTGGGAATCTCCACAGAGAACAGTACGCTTCTTCTTCCTTCATTGGTTATGTACAAACGGCTTCTGGAAGAGACGGGGGCTGAGAACGTGGTCATCCTTGGCATGGACCTGGGAGACGGCCTTGCGTTTGACTATGCAGAACGGAAAAAGATACTGAAGCCCAGGCACAATTTTGAAAATGATATCGTTGAGGCGGAGAGAAATATTGCCAAACGCTATCATGCCAACAAGAATCATACGCAACTGATGGAAAAGCTTGCTCTTACGATTTTCGATAAGACGAAACCGGTGCACGGACTTGGTAAAAGGGAACGCCTGCTTCTGCAGATATCCGCACTGCTTCATGACTGCGGAAAATATATCAATATGTCCCAGTCCTCCGAGTGTTCCTATAATATCATCATGGCGACCGAGGTGATCGGGCTGTCCCATGTGGAGCGAGAGATTGTGGCAAATATTGTGAGGTTCAACAGCGGAACAGTCATGCCTTTTGAAGAACTTGCCATCAGTTCGCTTCTGGAACGGACCGAATATATGACAATCATCAAGTTGACGGCTATCCTGCGTATGGCAAATGCGCTGGACCGCAGTCATAAGCAGAAGATCAAAGAGATCAGGGTAAATATAAAGAATGACCATACGATGCAGATTATGGTGGATACGACAGAAGACCTGACGCTGGAACAGGCGCTGTTTCGGGAGAAAGCAGAGCTGTTTGAAGAAGTATACAGCTTAAAACCCATACTGAAAGCAAAGAAACCTGGTTAAGGAGTGAACATTGTGAAAAAAGAATATATGAAATCAGAATATTTTGAGAATCGGGAATTAAGCTGGATCGGATTTAATGAAAGGATTCTCGGGGAAGCAAGAGATAAAGGGAATCCGTTGTTCGAGAGACTGAAGTTTTTAAGCATTACCGCTTCCAATCTGGATGAATTTTTTATGGTGCGGGTTGCCTCTCTGAAAGATATGATCAATGCGGAATATTCCAAGAAGGATTTTTCCGGTATGACTCCGGAGCAGCAGCTGAATGCGATCCATGACCGGGTACACAGTTTTGTGAGTACCCAGTATTCTACCTGGCAGCGTTCCCTTCTCCCGGGACTCCGGCAGTGCGGCCTGCAGGTGATCGAAGATCATGAGGAACTGACTCCGGAACAGGCAAGGTATGCAGATCGGTATTTTGTGGAAAATGTTTATCCGGTACTGACTCCCATGGCAGTTGACTCTTCCAGGCCGTTCCCGCTGATCGTGAACAAGACGTTGAATCTGGGGGCGCTGCTGAAGAAGAAAAATGAGGAAGATGCAGAACTGGAATTTGCTACGGTACAAGTTCCGGCAGTTCTTCCAAGGATCGTGGAGATTCCTTCTGTGGAAAAGGGTGTGAAATCCGTGATCCTTCTGGAAGAGATGATCGCAAGGAACATGTCCCAGCTTTTCCTCAGTTATGATGTTCTCTGTGTGCATCCATACCGGATCATGAGAAATGCGGATCTCACGATTGATGAGGACGAAGCTTCAGATTTGCTGAAGGAGATTCAAAAGCAGTTAAAGAAGCGTCAGTGGGGAGAAGTGATCCGTCTGGAAGTGGATGAGAAAATGGATAAGCATCTTCTGAAGATCCTGAAGAGGGAGTTTGAGATCAAGGAAGATGCGATCTACCGCACTTCCGGTCCTCTGGATCTAACGTTTTTGATGAAAATGTATGGGCTGGGCGGCTTTGATGAATATAAGGAGCCGCGGCATAAACCGCAGCCGGTTCCAGAACTGTCCGGAAAAGAGGATATTTTTGAGGAGATCAGGAACAGAGACATTCTGCTTCATCATCCATATCAGACCTTTGACCCGGTGGTGGATTTTGTGAAAAAAGCGTCCAGAGATCCTCAGGTACTTGCGATCAAACAGACACTGTACCGGGTCAGCGGTAATTCGCCAATCATTGCGGCGCTGGCTCAAGCGGCGGAAAACGGCAAGCAGGTGTCCGTGCTGGTAGAATTAAAGGCGAGGTTTGATGAGGAACATAATATTGCGTGGGCGAAGATGCTGGAGCGCGCGGGCTGCCATGTAATTTATGGACTGGTAGGCTTAAAGACACACAGTAAGATCACTTTGGTAGTGCGTCGGGAAGAGGATGGCATCCGCAGATATGTGCACCTTGGTACGGGGAATTATAATGATTCGACGGCGAAGCTCTATACGGATATGGGACTTCTGACCTGTTCGGAACCGATCGGAGAAGATGCAACGGCGGTCTTTAACATGCTGTCCGGTTATTCAGAGCCGGCCAGCTGGAATAAGCTGGCTCTGGCGCCTCTCTGGCTGCGGGACCGTTTTGTGACGATGATACAGAGAGAGACTGCCTATGCCCGGAATGGGGAGCCTGCACATATCGTTGCGAAGATGAATTCTCTGTGTGATCCGGGGCTAATCGCGACGCTCTATGAGGCGAGCGCGGCGGGAGTGAAAATCGAACTGATCGTACGCGGGATCTGTTCTCTGAAGGTGGGAATTCCAGGAATCAGCGATAATATCAGCGTCCGTTCGATCG
>CAMWMT010000129.1 GCA_947175375.1 uncultured Clostridiaceae bacterium
CCATTCTTGCACTTCCGACCATCTAATCAGGAAGCCTGTTGATAACGAACAAATTGTAAGAAGGAGAGCTTTAGAATGACCGGATTGGAAAAGATTACGGACCAGATTCAGGAAGAAGCAAAAGCCTCCGCAGCCAGAAGGCTGGAAGCGGCACAGAAGGAAGCGGATGCGATCCTCGCGGAAGCAAAAGAAGCATGTGCAGCGATGGAAGCCGAGGCAGTAGAGAAAAATGCTGCCATGAAGGTGAACTATGAAGGACGCGTGAAGTCTTCTGCAGAACAGCAGAGAAGGACAGCTCTTCTGCGTGCAAAGCAGGAGATCATCGCGGATGTGGTAGAGGAAGCTTATGTGACTCTGAAGAAAAAGGATACACAGAGCTATTTCCTGACTATGGAGAAGATATTGAAGACCTATGCACTGGCCGAGGCTGGAGAGATCTATTTCTCCAAAGAAGACCTTGACCGGATGCCGGGTGATTTCGAGAAGAAGATCACTGCGGTGGCAAAGGAGAAGGGCGGAAGCCTGGTTCTGAAAAAAGAGCCGAAAGCGATCGCGGACGGTTTTGTCCTCGTCTACGGTGGCGTGGAAGAGAACTGTACTCTGAAAGCGCTGTTTGATGCGAAGAAAGATGAACTTCAGGACAAAGTGAATGCGATCTTATTTTCATAGAAGCCGGTTCGCCGAAAAGGAGGGTTTTAATGTCTAAAACACAATATGCCTATGCGGTCGCGCGAATCCGTGCTCTGGAAGTGTCTCTGTTCTCATCCTCAACGATCGAGCAGCTCATTGCCTGCAAGGATGATGAGGCAGCTCTTCGGTTCCTGCAGGAGCGGGGTTGGGGCGGTGCAGATGTGCCCGACGATGCCGACGCCATCCTGACAAGGGAAAGGGAGAAGATCTGGGAGACCATCGGCGAGATGCATGTGGATATGGACGTGTTCGATGTCCTGTCCTATGCAAGCTGGTTCCATAACCTGAAAGCTGCAGTCAAGGAAGTCTGCACCGGTAAGAGCGGTGCGAATATCTTTTATGAAGGAACGCCGATTCCCAAAGAGGAGCTGCTGCGCATCATAAAAGAGAAGGACTATCAGGCACTGCCACAGAATATGCAGGCGGCAGCGGAGGAAGCGGTGGATGCACTACTCCATTCGGGAGACGGACAGCTCTGCGATGTGATTATCGACCGTGCCACCATGGAAGCCATCAAGGAAGCAGGCAGGTCAGCCGAGGATGACATCATCCGTGACTATGCGGAGTCCACGGTGGCGGTGGCTAATATCAAGATCGCAGTCAGGTCCGCAAAGACCGCGAAGACACTGGAATTCATGAAGCGCGCCATGGCGCCCTGTGACACGCTGAACATTGACAGTCTGGCGCATGCGGCATTGGCAGGCATGGATTCGATCATCGAATATTTAAACGGGAATGGATATGCGGAGGGCGCGGAAGCGCTGAAGGAATCTCCTTCGGCATTTGAGCGCTGGTGTGACAACCGGATCATCCAGACCATCAAACCCCAGAAGTACAATCCGTTTTCCGTTGGACCTCTGGTGGCATATGTAATCGCACGGGAAAACGAGATCAAGACGGTAAGGATCATACTTACCTGTAAGCAGAATGGCTTATCAGATGATTCCATCCGGGAAAGGGTAAGGGAAATGTATGTATAAGATCGCGGTAATGGGCGCTTATGACAGCATCTATGGTTTTGCAGCCCTGGGGCTGGATACATTTCCGGTATCCGACATCCAGGAGGGAGAGAAGCTGCTTCGGAGGATTGCGGAAGGCGACTATGCGGTGATTTACATCACCGAGGCGCTGGCAGCGGATCTGAAGCATGAGATCAGCAGATATCAGGAACAGGTGATTCCGGCTATCATCCAGATTCCAGGCGTATCCGGGAATACGGGAGCAGGCATCACAGGCGTGAAGAAATCCGTCGAGCAGGCGGTTGGGTCTGATATTCTGTTTGGCGGCGATTGAGCCATATAATTTGAAGAAAGTGGGTGAATCCATTCAAATGAGTAAAGGCACTATTAAAAAAGTGGCGGGACCTCTGGTCATCGCTACCGGTATGCGTGATGCCAACATGTTTGACGTGGTACGTGTAAGTAAGCAGCGCCTCATCGGTGAGATCATCGAGATGCATGGGGACGAGGCATCCATACAGGTATACGAGGAGACAGCAGGCCTTGGACCGGGCGAACCGGTGGAATCCACCGAGATGCCGTTGTCCGTGGAACTTGGACCTGGACTGATCACCAGTATCTATGATGGTATCCAGAGACCGCTGGACGATATCATGAAGGTATCCGGCGGCAATAACTTAAAGCGTGGTGTGGAGGTTCCCTCCCTGAAGCGTGACCTGAAGTGGAACTTTGTGCCGACCGCCATCGTGGGCGATCAGGTAGAGGCAGGAGATATCATCGGTACCGTACAGGAGACCGCAGTCGTTGAGCAGCGGATCATGGTACCTTATGGAATCCAGGGTACGATCAAAGAGATTAAAGCCGGAGAATTTACGGTAGAAGACGTAGTTGCAGTTGTTACGACTGCAGACGGTGACAAGGATGTAACATTGATGCAGAAGTGGCCGGTGCGTAAAGGTCGTCCTTATAAGGAGAAACTTCCGCCCAGCATGCCGCTGATCACCGGACAGCGTGTTGTTGATATGTTCTTCCCGATTGCTAAGGGTGGTGTGGCAGCCGTACCAGGACCGTTCGGAAGCGGCAAGACGGTCATCCAGCATCAGCTTGCAAAATGGGCAGAAGCAGATATCGTGGTCTACATCGGCTGCGGCGAGCGTGGAAATGAGATGACCGACGTTCTGAACGAGTTCCCGGAACTGAAAGACCCGAAGACTGGTAAGTCTCTGATGGAGCGTACCGTTCTGATTGCAAATACATCCGATATGCCGGTGGCAGCCCGTGAGGCATCCATCTATACCGGTATTACGATCGCAGAGTATTTCCGTGACATGGGTTATTCTGTGGCACTGATGGCAGACTCCACCTCCCGTTGGGCAGAGGCTCTTCGTGAGATGTCCGGACGTCTGGAGGAGATGCCTGGTGAGGAAGGTTATCCGGCATACCTTGGTTCCCGTCTGGCACAGTTCTATGAGCGTGCAGGCCATGTGATCAATCTTGGAAAAGCCGGAAGAGAAGGCGCATTGTCCGTTATCGGAGCCGTATCCCCGCCCGGTGGTGATACTTCCGAGCCAGTATCCCAGGCAACCCTTCGTATCGTTAAGGTATTCTGGGGTTTGGATTCCGCACTTGCATACAAGAGACATTTCCCGGCTATCAACTGGCTGACCAGCTACTCCCTGTATCTGGATAATATTTCCGGATGGTTTGACAAGAACGTATCCGAAGAGTGGATGGCAGGACGCCAGTCCATGATGTCCCTCTTACAGGAAGAGGCAGAGTTAAATGAAATCGTGCAGATGGTAGGTATGGATGCACTTTCCGCACCTGACCGTCTGAAGATGGAAGCAGCCCGCTCCATCCGTGAGGACTTCCTGCATCAGAACTCCTTCCATGAGGTGGATACCTATACCTCTCTGAAGAAGCAGCTCCTGATGATGAAGCTGGTGCTGGCTTACTACGATCAGGCTATGGAGGCGCTGAAGAACGGTGCCGGTGTCAAAGGCCTCATCGATCTTGCAGTCCGTGAGCAGATCGGACGTTATAAATATGTGACAGAAGAGAGCCTGGATGAAGAGTATGACAAGATCATGAAAGAACTCGCATCCCAGATCAAAGACGCATGCGGAAAGGAGGACTTCTAAATGCCAAAAGAGTATAGAACCATACAGGAAGTAGCCGGACCGCTGATGCTGGTGCAGGGCGTAGAAGGCGTTACCTATGACGAGCTGGGCGAGATCGAGCTTGCCAACGGTGAGATCCGCCGGTGCAAGGTACTGGAGATTAACGGAAGCGACGCCATGGTACAGCTCTATGAGAGCTCCACCGGTATCAACCTCTCTAACAGTAAAGTACGTTTCCTCGGAAGAGGCGTGGAATTGGGCGCATCCGAAGATATGCTCGGGCGTGTCTTCGATGGTATGGGACGTCCCATTGACGGCGGTCCTGAGATCCTTCCGGACAAGAGAATGGATATCAACGGCCTGCCCATGAACCCGGCAGCAAGAAGCTACCCGAACGAGTTTATCCAGACTGGTGTATCCGCTATCGACGGACTGAACACCCTGGTACGTGGACAGAAGCTCCCGATCTTCTCCATGTCCGGTCTGCCCCATGCACAGCTGGCAGCGCAGATTGCAAGACAGGCAAAGGTCCGCGGAAAAGACGAGCGTTTCGCCGTTGTGTTCGCGGCTATGGGTATCACCTTCGAGGAATCCAACTTCTTCGTAGAGAGCTTTAAAGAGACCGGTGCGATTGACCGTACCGTCCTCTTCGTCAATCTGGCAAATGACCCGGCGGTTGAGCGTATCGCGACTCCGCGTATGGCGCTGACTGCTGCTGAGTATTTGGCATTTGAAAAAGACATGCACGTGCTGGTTATCCTGACAGATATCACCAACTACGCAGACGCGCTTCGTGAGATCTCCGCAGCTCGTAAAGAGGTTCCGGGACGCCGTGGCTATCCTGGATACATGTATACCGACCTGGCTCAGTTATATGAGCGTGCAGGACGTCAGAAAGGAAAAGAAGGTTCCATCACCATGCTTCCGATTCTGACCATGCCTGAGGATGACAAGACTCATCCGATCCCTGACCTGACTGGTTACATCACCGAGGGACAGGTAATCTTAAGCCGTGAGCTTTACAGAAAGGGTGTCAATCCGCCTATCGATGTACTGCCATCCCTGTCCCGTCTGAAGGATAAGGGTATCGGCGAGGGCAAGACCCGTGGCGACCACTCCAACACACTGAACCAGCTGTTTGCAGCTTACGCACGTGGAAAAGACGCAAAAGAGCTGATGACGATCCTTGGTGAGGCAGCGCTCTCCGACATGGATCTGATCTATGCAAAATTTGCGGATGAGTTCGAGAAAGAGTATGTATCCCAGGGCTTCCAGGCAGACCGTGACATAGAAGAGACGCTGAACATCGGCTGGAAGCTGCTGTCCATCCTTCCGAGGTCCGAGCTGAAACGTATCGATGATAAATATCTGGATCTGTATTACGGAAAACAGTAAACAGCAGCAGCCCGTACAGTGCGCGGGACAGTCTGTCCTTTAGACTGTCCCGGAGACACAGGCACTGGGAGGGCTGCACGGAACTTAAATAATAGACAGCAGCAGCCCGTACAGTGCGCAGGGCAGTCTGCTCTTTAGACTGCCCTGGAGACACAGGCACTGGGAGGGCTGCGCGGAACTCAAATAGGAGGTGGGCTAAGTGGCAGCTACGCAGGTGAACCCAACCCGTATGGAGCTGACCCGCCAGAAGAAGAAGCTGGCGACGGCCAGAAAAGGCCACAAGCTCCTGAAGGATAAACGTGATGAGCTCATGCGGCAGTTCCTGGATCTTGTCCGGGAGAATATGGCGCTCCGTCAGAAGGTAGAGGCAGGCATTCAGGCGGCGAACAAGAATTTTGTCGTTGCCAAAGCAGGTATGTCCGAAGAGACATTGCACACCGCCCTGATGGCGCCGAAGCAGGAGGTCTATCTGGAGACTGATAAGAAGAATGTCATGAGCGTGGATATCCCGGTCTTTGAATACAAGACCAGGACGGCAGATGAGAATGACATCTATTCTTATGGTTTTGCATTTAC
Organism: uncultured Clostridiaceae bacterium; assembly: GCA_947175375.1. Classification (GTDB taxonomy): domain Bacteria; phylum Bacillota; class Clostridia; order Lachnospirales; family Lachnospiraceae; genus Hominiventricola. Next base: position 5,741 of record CAMWMT010000129.1, read on the forward strand.
TTCCAGCGATCTGGACGACGCGGTCAAGTCCCTGGCAGATGTTCTGCCTGAGATGCTCCGTTTGGCAGAGGCTGAGAAGGCATGCCAGCTCATGGCTGCAGAGATTGAGAAGACTCGTCGGCGTGTAAACGCTCTGGAGCATGTCATCATCCCGCAGGCACAGGCAAATATCAAATATATCACGATGAAGCTGGATGAGAATGAGAGATCCACGCAGATTCGTCTGATGAAAGTCAAAGATATGATGCTCGAAGAGACGCATCATTACAAAGAAAAACAGGCGGCGAAGGCGCAGTAAACAGGATTAGAAATCGTTGTACTGTAATAAAAAGGAGGAACCACGGTTCCTCCTTTTTATAAAAACTGTTTTCACCGCATAAATGATTGTTGAACAGGGTATCGGTCAAGTGATAGAATGAAATTATAAATGACGGTGTATGATAATTCGGAAGAGGAGTGGTATTATGGCATCTGCATTAGCACAGGAAAAAATCTATACGATTGAAGATATCTATAATCTACCTGAGGGGAGAAGAGCGGAGTTGATAGATGGACAGATATATTATATGGCGCCACCTACTACCAGACATCAGAGAATACTGTCTTTTCTACATTTGGAAATAGGAGATTACATTCGGGCAAAGAAAGGTTCCTGCGAGATATTTCCTACTCCATTTGCCGTTTTTCTGTCTGCTGATGATTCCAAATACCTGGAACCGGACCTTTCAGTGGTATGTGATAAAGATAAAATAAATATCCATGGATGTAATGGGGCTCCGGACTGGATTTTGGAGATTGTATCACCGGGAAGCAGGCGAATGGATTATTTCACAAAACTTTTTGAATATCGCACAGCCGGCGTACGTGAATACTGGATCGTAGATCCTGACAGAAACCGTATTATGGTATATGATTTTGAATCGGAAGATACCAGAGAGTATACTTTTTTCGACTCTGTGAAAGTCTGTATTTATGATGATCTGTATATTAACTTTTCAGATATTGCAGAACTGCTCGATATATAAAATATTGTTGGGAAATACAGTCTGAACTGTATTTCCCGACTGTCTTGATGTGTCTAACAAAATTTCTGTGGTGAATTTCAAACACCAGATTTCCAAAATAAAATTATAGGAACGAAATGGTATATATCTGCTCATCTGACCGGATCTGTCATGTACATATTAAAGGTGTGAAAGTGAATCGAAATGAAAGAGCCAGTATTCTCGGTTCCCACCTGGAGTTTGGAGATGTGGGGAGAGCCTGAAATTCTGGATGCCATTGCAGCACAGGTTTTTCCATACATTTCTCCTTTGATTATAATGAAATGCGATTTTATTTGCAATAGCTTTCTCTTTGGGAAAATATTCCGTGACGATGTTCGGAACGCTTTTGTAGAAATATAGAATAATCTGTCAAATATATTTTATAATGTATCTGAGATTTATATAAATGTCAATAAAAATATAAGTGTCAAAAGGTAACAGTTCAGACACCCCTCAAAAAAACATGACGAAATTTTAGGGATCCTAG
>CAMWMT010000130.1 GCA_947175375.1 uncultured Clostridiaceae bacterium
AGCTGACCGCCCTTGCGACAAAACCACACTCTGCAACCTGGCCTACCTGTCCGATAATGACCTCATCCACGTCAGAAGGCTGGATCCCGGCTCTTTTTACTGCTTCTTTTACAACCATCGCACCCATGTCAATGGGGGATATATCTTTCAGGCTTCCACCGTAGCTTCCCACCGGAAGTCTTACACCACTTACGATTACTACATCTTTCATCTTATTTCCTCCTTGATCATATCTAATACCTTATTGAACATTAGTAGTTAATAAGTATATATTATTTCAGGTTTTTTCCTTCGGCTTCAGTCCAAAAGGACCGTCCTGGCGGAACAGTACTGCATCCATTGTCTTCAGATCCGGACTTTCTGCCCTTTTATCATCTTGTTTCCTCCTAAATTTCCATCCCGCTATTTTTACACATACAGCCGTCGAATCGCTTATTCTACGATACTCGGTTTGCAGTCATCGGAATTCTGAGATTCGATGTTCTGACGTACCCATTCCCAGTCATACGCAGTAGATGCAATACCTGTATCCTCCAGACCTTCATAGTCCATCAGATTGTCTACTGTAATAACCTCCGGCGGATAATAAGAATACTGCGGTACATTTTCACCATTCAGGATATCAATTGCCATATACATTCCGACTGCAGAGAACCACGGTGTACATACAGAAGAAATCGTCTCATATCCGTTTTCCTTGTACTCGTCGATCCACCAGTTGACAAAGTCACCACGGTTTCCGCCAATTACGACCGGAACCTCTTTGCCTGCTGCAAGGAAAGCCTGGATCGCACCATATCCGTCTCCTCCCTGACCGATAACACCATCTACCTCCGGCAGAGACGGAAGGATGGAAGATACCTCTGACTGTGTGATGGTATTCGTCCACTCTCCATATACTTCTCCGACAACGTTGATGTCTTCATATTTATTCAGTACATCCATCATTCCCTGATAAGCCTGCTCGTCAAACTCTACACCAGCAATTCCTCTGACTACCAGTACATTTCCTTTATAATCCAGTGATTCACACAGGTATTCTGCAAGATCACCATAATTGGTATGTAAATCTGCATTCATCTGATAGGGATATGGAGACGTTACCGGACCGCAGTCGATGACAATTACCGGAATCCCTGCCTGATAAGCTTCCTCAAAAGCGCCATTCAGTGCCGTGGAAGAATTCGGGTCAACAACGATCGCGCTCACACCCATCATGATAAAGTTCTCAATCTGCGAAACCTGTGTCGCATTATCGCTGTTTGCACATGCCATTACGTAATCCTTGATTACACCTTCTTCTTTTAACTTGTCACCCAGCTCGGTAAAATACGTCTCTTCAAGCTGACGGAAAGAGCTTCCATTGTAAGAATTACTGAAAGCGATCACATAATCTCCTTTTTGCCCACCTTCTGAACCTGTACTCTCTTGAGCATCACCGGCCGCATCTGCAGCTGCGGGCTCATTTCCCGTATTTCCTTCGGATTTGGAACATCCTGTAAGAGCCGCTCCAAGCATTGATACACATAACAACATACTGATCAGTTTCTTTTTCATATCGTTTCTCCTTTTTCTATTTAATTGGTATCCTTTTTCGCTGCAAAAAGAATTAATATAATAACAACACCTTCTGCTATATTCTGCATGCTCGCAGAAAATCCTGACAGATTCAAAAGTGTACTCAACAGCACAAACATCACTGCTCCTGTAAAAGCACCAACCACACAGGATTTTCCACCTGAGATCAGAGTACCACCCACCATTGTAGCCGCTATCGACGGAATCAGGTAAGAATCACCCATGGTCTGATAGGAACCACCTACATAAGCGCTTACCAACACTCCGGTCAGTCCAGCAATCAGGGAACTACATACAAAGATCAGAATAATGATTCTATTAACATTGATTCCCGCTAGATACGCAATGTGATGTCCCTGGCCAATCGCATGTATCTTTTTCCCGAGCTTTGTCTTGTACATAACAACACTCATCAGTATAACAAACAGCACACAGAGTATCGTCAGAACAGACAGGCCTCCGATTCTGCCATGTACAAAATTCTGTATCTCTTTGGTGGGCGCTTTCGTGGAATATTTTGAATATTCCAGGATCACGGTATATATGATATATCCCACTGCCAGAGTGCCGATCATGGCATGTACATGCAGATAAACATTGATCATTCCGTTTAAAAGCCCAATCCCTACACAGACAACCAGCAGAATCAAAATTCCTTTCCATGTATTTCCATCTCGGAAAGTTGCTGCTGCAATATAGGCCGATATCGTCATGGTATAGGGGAGAGACAGATCAAGTGCACCATCTCCACTGGTGATGACCATCATCTCTGCAATTCCAAGCAAAAAGGTAAAGCTTGCTAATGTAATGTTTAAAAACAAAGTCTCTATCGAAAATTTTCCGGATACTACGGAAATTACCAGCCACAGTACAACAAAGCCAATGGTTGACCATATCCATGGATTTTTCGAGAACCACTTATTTGCTTTTATCATTTTTTACGTCCCCCTTTCTGCAGAAATCCGCCAAGAATCAATGCTACCAGCAAAATAATACCTACAACTGCTGTCTGATAATTGGAATTAATTCCCATAAATGTCAGCATGGACGAGATCAGCGAGATCGCCACTGCTGCTATTACCACACCCACTGGTTCAACAATACCGCCTGCAAATGCACAGCCCCCCAGCAGAACCGTTGCGATACTAAGCATCTGATAGGTGGATGCACCGTTGGCATCGGAACCCCGGCTAACTCCCGTCAGCATCAGACCTGCCAGAATCACAAAACAACCAGACAAAAGATATGCCATCGTATGGGCCTGCAGATAAGACCATCCATGCTTCTCAATCGCTTTCGGATTATTTCCGATTCCACGCAGGATAATGCCATACTTCGACCGGAAGATAATCCAGTATCCCACTACAGCCATTATCACACACAGGTACACCTGAATAGGAAATACCGGGGTCTGAATCTTCAGGAAAGACAAAAGCCATTCCGGAGCGCTTCCTCCTGGCGTCTTCTGAATGGTAATGGCAATTCCAAGCCAGATACTCTGCATACCAAGACTGACCACGATCGACGGCATCTTCCGAAGATGCACCAGAACTGCTACTGCACAATATGCTGCCAGGAAAACCACCATGGAGCAAAGTCCCAGGAAAGGATTATCAAATAAGAATGTTGCACACAAGACATTGACCAGACCTAGTGCAGAACCAATTCCCATATTGATATCGCCCACCAGAATGATAAACATCTGCCCGATTGCTACAAAGACCAGAGGAAGTGTATTACCAATTAAAAGCGTCAATCCCATGCGCGTCTGAGTATTCGGATTATAGATACCAAGCATGATCCATACAAAGATCAGGATATAAGCCGCAATCATGGATGGCGCCCGAAGGAGCTTCACAAGCGCGCCAGTGGAGAATTTCCCTTCCTGCTTTTCTTCCCCCTTCTCCTGCTCCGACTCTTCAGCCCTCACAAAGGAAGCTGCTATGATATTGTCTATTGTCACCTCAGAATAGCGTAATTCTTTTACGATATGACCTTCATTCATGACATAGACTCTGTCGCACTCTTCCATCTCATTGTCTTCTGTACTGTACAGAAGGACGCTTTTGCCTTCGCTGCATGCCTCGTTCAAGATCTTGTAGATATCCTTTTTCGTCTCGGCATCCACGCCTCTCGTCGGGTCATCCAGAATGATCAGATCTGCATCTGACGCGATTCCACGCCCAATGATCGCCTTCTGCTGATTTCCTCCAGAAAGGCTCATGATGGATGCTTCCTGTCCTTCTGCCTTGAATTTCAGCTTGTCATACCAGAACTGTGCCAGATCCGTACATTTCTTTTTGCTCAGGAGACCATGATCCGTCAATTGATGCATACCGGAGATCAGGATGTTGTCCGCGATACTCCACAACGGGAAAATTCCTTCTTTCTGCCGGTCGCCGCTGACAAAGGATGCATCTCCGTGGACCTGCAGATTCTTCTTCCCTTTCTGTTTTGCCGCACGAAATATCTCATTCAGCAGTTCCCGCTGGCCGGCTCCGCCCAGTCCGGAGATACCGACAATCTCTCCACGTCCGATGGTCATGGTAATATTTTTTAATCCCGGAGCTGAATAATTCTCGACACTGACCAGAGTTTCCAGTTCTTTGTGCTCACTCAGATCTTCCTTCTGCTCGTTCTTGAGTTTACCGCCCATCATCTGGATCAGGTCTTCAATCGTGACACTTTTCGTGTCTCCACTCCAGCGGACCTCTCCGTTATTCATCAGGACCGTACGATTCGTGATCTTAATGATTTCTTCCAGCTTGTGCGTAATGTAGATGATGGTCACTCCCTGGGAGCTGAGCCTTTTCACCGTCTCATGAAGCTGGTTGATGCGCTCAGTACCAAGGGAAGAAGTCGGCTCATCCAACACCAGAATATTCAGATTATCTGTTGCCACCGCACGGCAGATCTCCACCATCTGCTGCTGCTCAATGGAAAGCTCTGAGACTTTCGTATTTACGTCAATTCTACTCTCCGGGAAGCACTGATCCAAATATTCCTTAGTCAGCTTTGCAATGGCTTTTCTCCAACCGGTCTTTGGCGTCCCTTTATGCTTCAGGAGACTGACTGCAAAATTCTCATATACGCTGAGATTCAGACACAGAGACAATTCCTGATATGCGGCGGCAATGCCTGACTGCATTGCCGTCTCTGTATGATATTTATCGGTAGGTGTCTCCACACCGTTAACCACCATCATGCCCTCTGTTGCCGGAACCGTTCCGGTCAGGATTCCCATCAGAGTAGATTTCCCGGCTCCGTTGGCTCCTACCAGTCCGATCACTTCGCCCCTGTCCGCACAGAAAGTAACATGATTGACTGCCGTTGTGATACCATATTGCTTTACGATATCTTTCATCTGGAGACACTGTTCTTTTTTTGTGTTTTCCATATCCCCCTCCTCATGTTTTCTTCATCGTCGTTTGTTTACGGCCTTTCCCTGTTCACCGATCACTCATATTTATAGAAGCCCTGTCCGGATTTCCTTCCCAGATGTCCTGCCTTCACCATAGTCTCAAGAAGTGGGCACGGACGGTACTTGCTGTCATGGAATCCGTTGTACAGACCGGTCATTGTTGCCAGCATTGTGTCCACTCCCACAAAGTCGGTCAACTCCAGCGGTCCCATTGGGAAGTTACATGCAAGTTTCATGGCTGTATCCACATCTTCCGGTTTACATCCTTCCATGACCATGAACGCTGCTTCATTCTGCATGGGAACCAGGATTCTGTTGACCAGGAAGCCAGGATACTCTGGAGCGTCTACTACGGTCTTCTTAATATTCACGGCAAACTCTCTTACCTTCTCATAAGTATCATCATCTGTCGCGATTCCCCGGATCAGTTCCACCAGCTTCATTACAGGCGCCGGATAGAAGAAATGTACACCCATGACTTTATTCGGACGCTTTGTGACTGCTGCGATTTCAGAAATGCTGAGGCCGGATGTATTGGATACGATCATTGTCTCCGGATCTGCCACTTTGTCCAACTGCTCAAATACAGATTTCTTAATGTCAATTTTTTCCGGAACTGCTTCAATGATAAGCGCTGCTCCTTTTACGTCTTCAAAAGAACTGCTGTAGGTCAGATGTCCAAGAATCTCTGCTTTCTGCTCTTCGGTCATCTTTCCCTTCGCGATCTTCTTGTTGAACAGATTATCAATGTTGTTCTTTGCCTTCTCAATCGCAGGTGCGTAAGTATCAATATTGAATACTTCATATCCTGCCTGCGCACATGTCTGTGCAATACCGCTTCCCATTAAACCTGCACCAATTACTGCTACCTTCATTGTTTTACACCGTTCCTTTCTGTGTTCGTCTTTGTTGTTTTTGTTGAAATCATTGTATAAAATTCTTATTTTGTATTCAATTCGCATAATAAATGAAGCTTTCTATTGTTTTTTATGACATTCTTTTAAAAAGTCAGGCTACATTTTATCATTTTTTACATACTGAATTTTCTTTCTCATTCCATTTTCAGAAGTTTCCATGTAATTTTTTATCATTGCATATACTGTTTTGCACAAAAAAAGCACTGTCAAACTCCTGTGAATTTGACAGTGCCTGTCTGATACTGGTCTATTTCATTCTCTTTACGCTGTTTCGCTTGATCATTGCAGGCTCATGAAAGATCCTCCTTGTCTCCGCCGTGCCGTCCGCAATGCTTGCCAGAAGTAGTTCTACCGCTGATTTTCCCATTTTGTCCGGAGAGGCACACACCGTAGTCACTCCTTCTCTTCGCATACTCGGTGTTTCATCAAAGCTAATAATGCTCAAATCATCCGGAACGCGAACCCCATATACTCGCAAACAATCCAGTAATCCCTCTGTCATCTGATAGCCTCCGACAAAAACAGCCGTGAAATCCAACCCCTGTTTGATAATATGCTCCCCATATTGATAACCGCTCTCATAAGAATAGTTTCCCTGATAAATGCTGTTTCCGGTCACTGGAATTTTCTTATCCTCCATCGCCTCCACGAATCCCCTCCGCCGGTCTGTTGCAGTAGGCGAAAAGTTAGGACCCATCAAATGACCAATCTTCCTGTGTCCCATCCCGATCAGATAATTCGTTGCCTGATATGCCCCATGATAATTGTCATTACACACAGTATTAAAGTATGCCAGTTTTATCCCTCTGTTTAAAAATACTGCCGGATACTGATTCTCTGTCAGAATCTCTTTCAGATTTTCGTCTCCTACTACATTAACAAAAATAACCCCTGCATAGTTCTCATGAATCGATCTCCGAAGATATTCTTCTTCTTTTTCCATCTGGTTACCGCTATAAGAAATTACGGAGCTGTATCCATTCTCATCGAACAGCTGATTCAAAATCCGGACAAGCTCTATATAATACCAGTTGTCCAGATCCCCAATAATGATCATAACCCTGTCGCTGTTGATCCTGGACCGACGCAGCTCCATGATATTGGTACGATAATTTGTTTCGATCAGCAATTTCTCAATCTCTTTTCTGGTCTCCGGCTTCACATTCCCTTTATTCGAGATCACCCGGGATATTGTAGCTGTTGAATATCCGCTGATTTCAGATAATTCTTTGATTGTAATCCCCAAAATTTTACCTCCCCGCTCCATCATAATCTCATTTACTCTTTATTGTTATACATTCTTCCGAATGTTTATCGTATAT
>CAMWMT010000131.1 GCA_947175375.1 uncultured Clostridiaceae bacterium
ACAAGCAGTGGGCGATCAAGGAGATTTTAAAGCAGGATGTTCATCACTTGCATGCAAACAAAAGAGAGATCGAGATGATGAAAAAACTCAGGCATCCGTATCTGCCAGGAATCGTTGATGTGATCGAAAACCAGAATTCCCTGCTGATGGTGATGGATTACATAGAAGGGCGTTCGCTTCAGGATATTCTGGTCGAGTATGGGGCGCAGACTCAGGCAGACGTTTTGAAATGGGCAAAACAGCTGTGTGATGTGCTGTCTTATCTGCATACGAGAAAACCTGCAGTCATCTATCGGGACATGAAGCCTGCCAATGTGATGCTGAAACCGGACGGGAATATTATGCTGATCGATTTTGGCGCAGCAAGAGAATATAAGCCTCAGAACAGCAAGGATACCATATCCCTGGGAACCAGGGGATATGCGGCGCCGGAACAGTACGAAAGAGAAGGGCAGAGCGATGCCAGAACCGATATCTACTGTCTGGGAGTCATGCTGTTTCAGCTTCTCACGGGTGAGAGTCCCCATTCTCTCTGCCCGATCTGTCAGATCAATCCTTCACTTTCCTCCGGTCTGGAGGCAATTCTTATCAAATGTACCCAGGTAAAAAAAGAAAATCGTTATCAGTCTTGCCGGGAGCTGATGAATGCTCTGGATCATTATTATGAATGGGATGCAGATTATCAAAGGCAGCAGAGAAAAAAGCTGGTTCCTTTTATGGTTTCTCTGATGCTGACCGTTATACTGGAGGCTGGAGCGGTCTTTTTTGCATGGAAAGGCATGGAATCCAGGAACCATAATTATGAAGCCTATCTTCTGGCAGCGCGAAATGCTGTGGCGCAGGAAGACGCGATAAAGAGTTATAAAAGCGCAATTGCTCTGGACCCTTCAAGGAAAGAGGCATATCTGGAACTGCTGGAAGATGTGTTTTTAGACGATAACATACTGACTATCAGGGAAAGCGAAGAGCTTCGATCCGTTCTGATCGCCTATGGAGACGGGAAACAGACAAATGAACAGGCATTGAAAAAGAATCGGAGCGGGTATGAAGAATTCGCTTATGCCGCAGGAATTGCCTACTATTACAAATATGAGGAAAAAAGCAGCAGAAAAAATGCAAAGACCTATCTGGAGGTCGCTGCAGCTTCTGAAAGGTTGGATGAGAAGAAGACAGAGCGGTCCAGACGTCTTGCTGTGATCGCAGACTATTATTCCCGGATTGGGACCATAGATGAGGCAGGAGATATGTTCATTACCTGTCGGGATTACTGGGACGACTTGACAGCCCTGTCCGCAGGAAATCTGGTGGAAATGGACAATGAGCGTACAGCTCTGGTCATGTATGAAGAGCTTGTCAGCCAGATCTGTACCAGAACGACGGAATTCAGAGACAGCGGTGTAGGAAAAGAAGAAATGCTTCAGCAGCTTTTGTCTATAAAGGAACATCTGCAGACTGATTTTGTATCATCCCGGAATCAAAGGCAGAGACAGTTGGAAGAAGAGATGGATACTCTCCTGGAGCATGTGGAAAGCGCGGAGCGGATGGTTTTGTCTGTCTGCAGTCAGGAAGAGGGGGAGTGAACATGGATATGTATACCCGTCTGTATATGGCGTGTCTTTTAGGGACTATGGGATCTGGCGCAGTAACAGTATTACTTTTTGTAAAACTGGATATTAAGACGGCGTCAAGAGTACTTGGCAAAAAGGAAAGAACTAAAAGGGTGAATGCCATAACAAAGAACCGGAAAAGGTATCATGCAAAGCCATATGGTATAAACGCAGGGCAAAAGACTACACTGTTGCCTCCGATGGATAACAGTTTTCACGTGATCAGAGAGATTTTGGTGGTTCATACGGATGAGATCATATAAACGATGGCAATCAGATGAGGGCCTGTAAGCATTACTACTATAATAACACAAGGAGAGGACAAGATGAGAAGAAGACATATGCTGGCAGTGCTGCTTGCATCTTTACTGTTTTTAGAGGGTGGAATATCAAAATGGACATTGATATATGCGATGGAGAAACTGTACGAAGAATCTGAAGAATACGAAGAAATAAGCGGGAACGAAGGGGAAACAGAGGGAATAAAAAAAGCAGACAGAATAGAAGAAGAGGGGAACACAGAAGGAAGAAATGGGGAGAACGAAGCAGACAGGAGAGATGAGGAAAAGAACGAAGAAGATCTGGAAAGAGGGGAGAGTGGAACAGATGAAACGGAAGGAGGGTACGAAGAAGGAGGAGATGAAACAGAAGGGAATAAAAAAGAGGGAGAAGATGAAAATCCGGAGATCACATTTCCTGAATTCTCGGTTCAGTCTGCAGTGAATGACGCAGGAAATACCGTAACGGATGAAGACGGCAGGTACTGTTTTCGCAAATCAGTGAAAATAGTGTTTGAGATAGGAGATGAGCCCGGTGAGGAAGTGTCAAAGGGGCAGTTTGTGATACAGAGAGATGGTGAAGATCTCATATGTGAGGATTGGGGTTTTATCGATGTGATTGAGGAAGATGGAGAGTATGTATATACTATAGCATGTATCACAGAGGATAATGTGATTACAGGAGAAAACACATTGGTGGTCAGAGGAAGAAAAGTCACAGATGGACCATCTGTTTCCGTGATCTATGCTTTGGACCCGACGGAAGTGGATGGAAAAAGATATTTTACAGAAGATCCGGATGTTAGGGTCCGTGCAGATTGTCCTGTTGGAATCCTGACGATAGAGTATAGAGAAGAAAACGGGGAATATGTGGTATGGAAGGATTTTCGGAAGGAAGAGGCATGTTACGTGTATGGGGACCAGACTGCCCTGGAAGAAGATCTGGAGCAATCTGAGGAGTTTGCGGAGTTACTAACCGGCATGGAGGATGGAAGTTATCATTATACATTCCGGGTAACAGACGTGCTTGGAGGGACTGCAGAGGCTGATATGGAATTTATCATAGATAAAACAGTTCCAGACCATCAGATTTTTGTGTCCTATACATCCGATGGGACCAATCCGGAGGCTATATCCAGTACAGGTATTATGGATTTTGTACATTCCGTAGCAAATTGGCTGTTTGGAAAGACAGAGGTATGGTTTGACCTTTACGTAACTGATGGAAGAAACATTGGACAGGAACCATCGGCGGTGTCCGGAATCGATACAGAGGATCTGTGTAGTCAGATCGTGACAACGGATGGAAAAGCAGTGATTCAAAAACTTCAGGTGGTTGATGAAGGAAAAACCTCTTTTCTATACGACGGAGAACCATATGATGGTTATGCGCATATCAGAGGATGTATGACACTGCCTTCCGGATCTGAGCAGAATACGGCAGACTGTCTGCGAATCCGAAGACTGAAAGACCATGCGGGAAATGTGACAAATGAGACAGATACAGAGAATATGACTGGAACAACCGTCATCTATATTGACCAGAATTCTCCGGTGCTGTCAGCAGATTATGGCATTGGAGTAACAGATGAAGAGAGAAAAACAGTTTTTTATTCAAGAAATACGATTCTGAAACTTGTATTGAAAGAGGATAACTATCGGAACTATGTCGAAGAGGATGGAAGTCCTGTAACGCCGATTGTCGAACTTACCGATGATGGAGGTTATGGAGCAGCGATTACTGAATGGAGACTGTCGGGGCAGGAGGGAGACCAGGCAAGCGTAGATCTTCTGTTTCCGGCAGCGCCGGATACCGGAGAAGCCGTGTATGATTTTACCGTGAAGTATCAGGATGGCGCTGGGAATCTTCTGGAGACAGACGGAGAGATTTTGGGGGATATGAAAAATGGCGTATATACAGGATATACCATTGTCATTGATGATCGGGCGCCGGAGCTTGTTTTGTTCTCCATTGACGGAGAGACAGCAGGACAGTGTGGCGACATAGATCTGTATCACCATGTGGAAGAAGAGGATGTACGGTTTACTTTTGCAATTGACGATCATCCGGAATACTGGAATCCAGAAGCAGTAAAGTTTACCATATGGAATCTGAATACCGGAGAGGAAACAGCAGTCCTGTCAGGCAGCAGTCTGTATTGGAAGGAAGACGGGCGCATTCATCAGGCGGAATATGCATTTGACGGGGAAGCGGGTATGACGGTATCCTGTTACCAGGTTACAATCTCCTATGAAGACCGTGCAGGAAACAAGATGGCCGGCAGGGGAGACCTGAATAGTATGACAGCAGATGGAGTCTATACAAGCAGAGAATTTATGCTGGATCATGAGGCTCCGAAGTTCAGTATTACATTTAATGACGCAGTGTGTCTGATCAAAGACGGTGATTCAGACCCTTCGCAAGATCTCAGAAACTGTAGGCCGCAAACCGGATATACGGCATATTATGACGAAATGGTGGAAGTCATCTTTTCCATCCGGGAGCAATGTACACATCCGGTTTATCAGGGAGGCGAGATGACAGGGCTTCAGGATTTTGAGCTGACAGTGACAGGAAAGGATGGAAATACATCACATCCGGATATCCACTGGAAACAAAAGGGAAACTTATACGAGGGCAGATTTTCTTTGACTGAGGAAGGCAGGTATATCATCGCTGCAGGATACAGCGATATGGCAGGAAATTTGATGGTATTGGAGAAAGCGGATGGGAGCAGGCAGGATCTCGGAGATGTGGAAAACGGAAGATATGAAAGTGTCCCTCTGGTACTAGACAAGACCTCGCCTGTGCTTAAAATCTCTTATGTGGATACAGCAAAAAATGAGATAACAGAAGAAGCAGTCTGTGATGAGAATAGTTGCAGATTCTTTGCCGAGCCGGTCTATCTGAAACTGGAGGTAAAGGATGAGAATCTCAGATTTCACGAATTGCTACAGGTATTGCAGGAAATCTGTACAACAGACTGTGAAGGCAGGGATATGCCAGATAATGGTGTGGCAGCATTTCTAGAAAAGCTTGATAGAGCGCAAATAGCCGAAGGAGAAGTGATCTGGTATCTGCCGCTTATAGCAGAAGCGGTCTATGAGATTCCTGTCAGCTGTGCAGACCTTTCCGGAAACTGCGCGAAGCCGATCACAGAACGGGTCTGTGTGGACAGGACAGAACCGGAGTTGGAGCTTTCTTATTCGGTAGAAAAGTCCGGATTTCTGGATGCGATCCGTTACCGGGATCTTCGTTATCTGTTTGCAGACGGACGAATGACGATAAGAGCTTCTGCCAAAGATCAGGTATCTGGGATTCGTTCCATTTCTTATATGGCAGAAGAAGAAAACGGCAAAATAACGGAGAAGACCATGGATTTTCAGCCAACAGCCGGTAGGGACTTTGAGTTCGTTATTCCAATTGTTTCAGTGGATTTTAAAGGAACGGTAAAGACAGAAGTGCGGGACTGGTCCGGAAACAACACTGTACAAAAATGCGGACATATCGTGGAAGGGGATGAAAGGCACAAGCAGGAAGGAAATGCAGCCATCATAACAGAAACCAGTCCTTCAAGGACGGTTGGAGGAATGGGTTATTATAATACGGATATCAGATTTCGGCTGATGATCGAAGATTCCTGGTCCGGATTAAAAAGCGTGACCTGCAAAGGAGGAAACACTCTGAATGAACACAGAGAATATGGGACAGGAGACGATCGGAATCTGGAAGACACGGACATCGTGTATGAGTATCAGGAGGAGATGATACTGGATGCCGCAGCCAACAACGAGAATGAGGTGCTGATAAGGGCAGAGTATCAGGATCATGCAGGGCATACCGGCGTAGTTGAGCAGCTTTATAATATTGATATGACAGTACCCGTCATTGAAGTGGAGTATGATAACAACCGCATGTCAGACGCCGGATTGTATGATCAGAACCGGGTGGCGACTGTGACGATCCGGGAACGGAATTTTGATCCTGCAGATGTGGAGTTCCTGATTACGAATACAGATGGGGTCATGCCATCCATAGGAGACTGGCAGGAATCCGGTGTGGGCGATGACACACTTCATGTATGCCATGTGAATTTCTTTGCGGATGGTGATTATACCTTTACACTGAGTTTTACCGATCTGGCAGGGAACAGGGAAGAATACGAAAGAGTGGATGAATTCACCATTGATCAGACAGCTCCGGTGGTGACGGTGAATTTCATGCCTGAGAAAAATAATGGCAACGAATATTATGCACAGAACCGGACGGCGGTCATCGACGTTCTGGAACATAACTTTGACGCATCTCTGATTCAGGTTCTTGTGACGGAGCAGGATGGGAAGCCGGTTCCGGATCTTTTAGGATGGCGAAGAGAAGGGGATCATAATATAGTAACGATCCGTTTTGATGCAGATGGTGATTATACCTTTGGAATTACAGGAATGGATCAGGCGGGCAACCAGATGAATGAATATGGAACGGAACATTTCATTATTGACCAGACCGTTCCCGTTCTGGAGATCTCAGGGTTGAAGGACAAGTCTGCCAATAAAGGGGTGGTGACTCCTGTTATCCGCTGTACAGATGCGAATTACCAGAAAGGAAGTATGCAGGTCCGGTTAGAGGGCTGTCAGAATGGACAGACAGAACTGGAAGGTGAGCGTATCTACAGTGCAAATGGGGAGACGTTTTTGGCGGAAGATTTTGCATATATACCCGAGCAGGACGATCTGTATCAGCTCTCAGTGTCGGTTCGTGACCTGGCCGGGAATGAAAGCCATGAGGAGATACAGTTTTCTGTCAATCGGTTTGGCTCCGTTTATACGCTGGACGATAAGACAGCGCTTTTAGCAGGAGACAGAGGCGTTTATTATACCAATAGGGAGCAGGATATCATTGTGACAGAGACCAATGTGGATACACTGGAATTTCTGGAAATCAGCTGTAACCGGAACGGGAAGCTTCTGACACTGAAAGAGGGAGAGGATTATTACGTACATACGAGTGGTACAGATGCAAGCTGGAAACAGTATGTCTATACGATTCCGGGACGGAATTTTACGGAAGAGGGAACTTATGTTTTGACCATCTATTCAGAGGACCGTGCGGAAAATGCGTCGGACAATCAGACGAAAGGGAAAAAGATCGAATTCGTGATGGACAAGACTGCGCCAAGTGTTCTGCTTTCCGGACTGGAGGACGGAGGTCAATACAGGGAGAACAGCAGGGAAATTACACTGGATCTAGAAGATAATGTAAGAATGGCGGAAGTAAAGGGGAAGATCAACGGTGCAGTATCCACTTATCATGCATCGGAAGTGCAGGAACGAGATGGCAGGCTTACTT
>CAMWMT010000132.1 GCA_947175375.1 uncultured Clostridiaceae bacterium
GCTCGTATGGAATGTATCGGACAGAGAACAGGCTTTGTCTGCCTCATTCGGACATCTTTTATGTCCGCTTGAGACAGACAAAGCCTGTTCTCTGTCCGCTCCAATCCACACAGCGCTGCTTATCATACAGCCGGAACTGCATTTTCTGACATCTTCATTTTATCTTTTCCACAAATATCCATATTCCAACCCAGTCAGATGATTCTCAGCCCAGATTCCATCCCCGGCATGCCTTCCCTGCCAGTTTTCCGATCTCTTCTGCACTCTGTCTCATATCACGTTCCAGAACTGTTTTCACCTGAACGGATAATCCGTCTTCTTCATATAGATAATGCCCCAGTTGTTCCTGAACCTTATCTTCAAGCAGCGTTCTGGTCTTCACCTCCAGCTCACTCTGTCTCTCATCCAGGCGGCTGTATTCCGCTTCTTTTTCTTTCTGTGATTCTTTTATGGATTCCAGCTTTTCATTCCATTCCCGTGCCTGTGCATCATATCCTTCCTGAATTGCCTGTACCTTCTTCTGCCACTCGCACAGTTCGCTGTCGTCTGCGATCGTTTCTGTCTGCGTCTTCCCGAAGAGATCTATTACAAACCCCAGAAAACCTTCCCGCCGTATGACCTTCGTCGTATATTGAATCTCCGGCTTTTCTTTTTCCAGTTCTGATCTCCTGGCAGCATTTTCACGCATCAACTCATGAAATCCTGCCTCTGTTTCCTGTCCCTCTTTCTCTACCTGACTGATTTCTTCTTTCATCCGCACTTTTGTTTCACGAATATCCTCCAGTTCCTGTACCCATGGAATTTCCTGAATCATCGCCTCATCAATCCTGAACCCATCATTCTCGAAAACTTCCCATACAGACTGATATTCTTCATAATTATCCGGAATCAGCCCATAGATCATATCTACACACAACATTTTCTTTTCTTCAAAAGCATTGATCGTTGCCATGACTCTCTCATTTACAAAATCTTCCAGTTTATGAGACAGAATATCCTCTTTCAGTTCTCCATAGCCCTGAAAATCTGACATGCGCTGCTTTGTCTCTTCCTGTAACTGCAAAAACTCCGTTTGAAGTTCCCCCTGCAAAAGCTCCTGATACTCATGAAAGCAGTCTGTCACAAAACTGTTCAGCACCTCTGCCAGTCTCTCAAAATGTGCTTCTTTGTCACCTTTCAGTTTTCTCAGAAAATCATGATTTCTCTCATACTGCAATTCCATAAGCTTACATCCTCTCCTTTTGTATCCTGTATCCATTTCCTGTCTGGACCCATTGGATGTCTCCGCTTATATCTTACAACAACTGCTACATATTTTCCAGTCCTATTTCAAGTCTCCTCCTGTCATTTATGAAAAAACTGTTACGATTCACTCATCGCCAGCCCGGATGTCCGTTATGACCAGGGCATCCGCAAACATACAATCCAGTACGAAAAAAGGGACTGTTGCAAACTGCAGTCCTGGCTGTATGATAAGCAGCGCTGTGTGGATTGGAGCGGACTGAGAACAGGCTTTGTCTGCCTCGGGCGGACATAACATGTCCGAATGAGGCAGACAAAGCCTGTTTTCTGTCCGATACACTCCATACGAGCGCTTATCATACAGCTGGAACGGGGGGGGGTTCCCGCCCTTTTTATACGAGTAAAAACTCTTCGCGAATAACTTCTGCCACACCCTGAAGGGCATCTGTTTCATCTGGTCCGTCTGCCAGGATATCGACAGGGGTACTGCCGGGATGACCCAGACGCATGAGAGAAAGTGCGTCTTTCGCATCAGCTGTTTCCGTTCCAAGTATGACCATGATCACACTTTCATAGGAACTTGCGGTTCCGGCGATTTTTGCGGCCGGTCTTGCGTGGAAGAAGTTGTCAGGATTTAACGTGAGCGTTCTTGTAGTCATAGGTCGATCCTTTAAAGCTCTGTTACTTCATCGTAAGCTTTTGCTACCTGTTCAAGTAGTGCGGCATCCGTAACTCCGGAAATTTCAGAAAATGCAGTTGCAGCGCCTTTGGCAGCGATCTTCTCCTGAAGTTCCACACTCTGTGCATCTTCCGGATTGTTATAACGGAGCGCAGCTCCGATGCCAAGAACCAGTTTATCTACCGGCAGTCCGTAGGACATGGCAGTGGTCAGCGGACTTACCAGACGGTCATCAGCAGAAAGCTTCCGAAGCGGTTCACGTCCCACACGTGTCACGTCATCTTTCAGATAAGGATTCTTGAACCGGTTGATGATCTTGTCGATGTATTTGTAATGAGCATCCTTGTCAAATCCAAATCTTTGGATCAGGCCGTCGCCGGACTGTGTCATGGCTGCTTTGACCAGTTCATAGATCTTCGGATCTGCGATAGCCTGGTCGATGGTCTTGTGACCTGCCAGAATGCCGGTATAAGCAGTGATGCAGTGGCCAGTATTCAGTGTGAAGAGCTTTCTCTGGATGTATGCCATCAGGTTCTCTGCCAGGTTCATTCCTGGAATCTCAGGAATCTCACCTTTTAAAGAGGCTTTTTCTACATTCCATTCGCAGTATTTTTCCACAACCACGTCCACCGGGTTTTCACTGCGGACCGGAGGAACGATACGGTCCACGGAGCAGTCTGCAAAGCCCACATATTCTTCACAGTAAGCCTTCTCTTCCTCTGAGAGGATGCCGTATACATGTTCTTTTAACTGAGAGGTTGCACGGATCGCATTCTCGCAGGCAATAATATTCAGTGGCTCTTTCTTTCCATCGGCGATTCGTTTCTGAATGCCTTTGGCGATGGTCGGAGCGATGAAGGCCAGGACTCTTAAACCAACTGCTGTGGTCAGAATATCAGCGTTTGCGATTTCATCAATGATCTCTTCGCCGTTGGACATGATGCCGGTGATATTGGTAATCTCTACATCCTCTACTTCCGTATCCATCACATGAACAGTATACTTTTTGTCAGCTGCCAGACGGTCGATGATGACCTCGCTCACGTCTGCAAAGACTACGCGATAGCCTGCCTGTGCCAGAAGCATACCGATAAATCCGCGTCCGATATTACCTGCGCCGAATTGAATTGCTGTTTTCATAAATACAACACCTCTTTCTTAAAAATGATTCCTTATGACAGGAAAAAGGAGGTAGCCGGACGGAAGAACTGTGCCGTCCGGCCCCAAAGGTATGTTAACATAATGTCTGAAAAATGTCTACCGGATATCAGGTAAGTAATTTTAAGATCCACTCTACATCGTTGGTGGTCTTCATCTCTTCCAGTACGGTTTCATCTTCCAGCACTTCACAGATCTTGGCCAGCAGATCCAGATGTTCATCACCGATACCAGCAATACCAAAGACAAGATATGCTTTCTCATCACCGAACGGAACGCCTTCCGGATACTGGAAGAAAACGATACCGGTCTTTTTAACGGTTCCCTTTGCCTGGGTGGTGCCATGAGGGATGGCGATGCCCATACCCATGTAGGTGGTTACCAGTTTTTCACGTTCCTGCATGGCATCTACATAAGTCTCATCTACATAGCCCAGTTTACACATGAGCTCTCCAGCTGCCTGGATTGCTTCTTCCTTGGTTCCGGGTGTCTGATTCAGCCGGATGCCTTCAGCAGTAATGACTTTTCTTTTGTTCGGCACTTCTGTCGGAACAATCGGATCTGTGTTTTCACTGTTGTCTTCCACGACTGCGTCATCACCAGTAGTGAGCTGGATATAGAGGGCATCCAGTGCCGGATCAGCCAGGAAGTTGCCGATGGTTACCATCTGTGCCTGTGGTGCGGATTTCTTCGCACGGTCTACCAGGATCGTCTGTACAACTGCAATGTCACAGTCTGCAGGAATGTTGTCAACGGAGGTATTGATAACGGTCAGATCCGGACGTGCGGCTTTCACACGGTTACGGAACTTGGTAGCACCCATGGCGGAAGAACCCATTCCTGCGTCACATGCGAAGACTACTTTCTTCACCTTTCCGGCATCTTTTACTGCTGTAGTAGAAGAGGTAAGTCCTTTGGATTCTGCTTTCATGGAAGCGGTCTGTGCCTGCGCATCTTCCAGGCTCTTGGTACCGGACATCTTGATGATCGGGCTTGCGATCACGAAGGATACGCCGGCAGCGATCAAAACGCCTAACAGAGTCAGAAGCATCTGCGGACGCGGGCTCATGGACATGAATGCGATGATGGAACCCGGTGAAGAGGCACCTACCAGACCGCAGCCGGTGATGCTGTAGAAGAAGATCGCACAAATATTTCCTACGATCGGTGCGATGATGACCATCGGGTTCATCAGGATGTATGGGAAGTAGGTCTCATGGATACCGCCAAAGAAGTGGATGATGATTGCACCAGGTGCAGAATCTTTGGTCATCTTGTCTTTGGAGAACATCCAGTAAGCGATCAGCACGCCGAGTCCGGGACCCGGGTTGGCTTCCAGCATGTACATGATGGATTTTCCGGTCTCTGCAGCCTGGGTAATACCGATGGGGGTGAATACACCATGATTGATCGCGTTGTTCAGGAACAGCACCTTTGCCGGCTCGAGGAAGACTGCAACCAGTGGGAGAAGGCTCATATTGACCAGAAGCTGTACACCGCCTGCCAGGATAGACAGGATCACACCCATGACCGGTCCAATGATATAGTATCCGAGGATCGCCATGATCATACCCAGGATACCGACAGAGAAGTTGTTGATCAGCATCTCAAAACCTGCCGGCATATGTCCCTCCATGGCTTCGTCGAATTTCTTGATGACCAGTCCAGCCAGAGGTCCAATGGCCATAGCGCCCATGAGCATGGTGTACTCGGAACCAACGATACATCCCATGATGGCGATGGCGCCCATGACGCGGCCGCGGTCGCCTCCGACCATCTTACCACCCTGAGCGGCGATGAGGATCGGGAGCAGGTAGGTCAGGATCGGAGTCTGGATGGAAGCAAGCCCTTCATTGGGGATCCATCCGTCCGGGATGAAGAGTGCGGTAATCAGTCCCCATGCGATGAATGCGCCGATATTAGGCATGACCATGCCGGAGAGAAATTTACCGAATTTCTGTGCAAAGTTTTTCATAGTGTTCCATCTCCTTTTCTTTTTATGATAAGATTTTCAAAATATTTTATCAGGGTTTGTTCGGCGAGAATGCGTCCCTCGTTTGCATTTCCGCTTTGAAGCGCCTGTAAAAATCGTTTGTCTTCCACCAGCAGCATGCTGATGCGGCTGATGACTTCCACACACTCGTTCTGGTCAGAATGGGGCGCCAGAAGGAGGATGGCTCCTTTTACCGTTCCCTCCGGGACGGAGAATGGAGTATCGAGTTTCAGATAAGCACATCTGCAATGAGCAACTGCTGTTGTGCGGCAGTGGAGCAGATGAAGATTTAATTCCGGAATGAAAGTGTTTTTGATTCCCTCTCGGCGTGCAAGATCCTGACTGATGATCTGTCGGGTCAGGATACTGTCTGCGAAGATGCCAGCAGCCTGCCCGAGCAGGGCCTCTGTCTGACAGATCCCGGATACTTCTCTGATCTGAAAAGAGTGGAGAAGCTGAGAGATCTCCTCGCCGGTACGGGTCAGAGAGCCAATCTCTTCCAGGGTGAGGCTTCCTTCTGGTGGTACCGTTTTGGGTTTCGGTTGGAAGCTGTTGGTGCGTCTGATACGGATGGCGTCCAGGGCCTGATTGATAATTAGCATATCCTGGGTCTGCGGAATCGGACTGACACAGACATGAGGAAAATCGATCTCCAGCGGGACTGTGGAGATCACTAGGTCAATACCGTTTTCCTTTAGCTTCTGCGGTTCCAGGCTGAAAGCAGACATGATCTGTCGGATCTCGATATGATGCAAAGACCGGATCAGGTTGGCAGCCAGCATTCTGGATGCGCCCATGCCACTGGGACAGACCACAGCCACAGCGATCTTTTTCTGTTCTCCCCGGAGTGTTTCAGCCGCTGCTGCGAAATGCATGGCGACGAAGGTGACCTCCGAAGGAGAGATGTCTTCTATGTAAAGTTTATCCCGAAACAGATCGCAAGCATGTTCCACAGCTTGATAGACATCGGGGTATTTTTGACGGATCGTGTCTCCCTGAGCATTATCCAAATGGATATTCATGGAAAGACGGCTGAGCATGGAGTCCATATGGCTGGTCAGCTCTTCGATCATCCGATCGCAGGTGTGGAAGGGAAGTTTTAATTCTGCTTCCACCCGCTCCACGATGGACATGACTACCTGCCGGGTGTTGATGGACTGGAGCTGGCTCCGGTTCCTTCGGGTATGGGGCCAGATCCTTGCGCTGGACAGGTGCATGGTGATAAAACCGATCTCGGCTTCCGGAATCGTGAGTCGAAATTGTGTGCTGATCTTCTCCCCGATCTGTTCTGCCACGGCATATTCCGGGAGTTCCGAAAGACTCGTTAATTCCTTTTCGTCCATCTCGATCTCTTCTCCAGACCGAAGCCTCTGAATGGAGAGGGAGAGGTGGACGATCAGGGCCATATAGCCACTGTCCGTATATTTGATGTTCAGTTCTTTTTCAGTGTCAGCCAGAATCTGCTCTACAAAGGATATGATCTGTGGGTCAATAAAACTGAACAGCCGGTTTCTCATAAGCTGAGATTCCGAAGGGGGTTCTTCTGTGGGATTTCCCCGAAGGAGCTTCAGAATCTCGCCGTTATCCATGAATTCCAGCGCCGCGTTGGCGATCGCCTGACGATAGGCAGTCTCAGAGCCTTCCAAGAAGATCCCTACACCCGGTCGGCGCAGGATCTTTATCTGGAACGAGGAAAGCCATTCTTCCAGGGTGTCCAGGTCCTTGGTAAGTGTCCCTTCTGAGATATGGAAGCGGGACAAAAATACATAGGATTTGACCGGCTCTCTGACATAGAGCAGCTCTCCGAGGATCTGCCGTCTACGTTCCTTCTGACTGTAATCTGTGAGAGGCTGTCCGATACCGAGGAGTTCCTCCAGAAGCTTTATGGCTTCCGGGTCTTCATCGATCATAAGCCCGACGCCGGGCTTTCGGATCAGGGTAAAATCATTTTCATCCAGCCAGTGTTCGATAGCCGGAAGTTCTCTCAGGACTGTTCTGGAAGATACCTCCAGTTTTTCAGAGATTGCTCCCACTGGAACCGGGTTCCTTGCAGTCTTTGTCAGGATGCGGACAATGTCGCGTTGTCTGGTGGTTAAAGT
>CAMWMT010000133.1 GCA_947175375.1 uncultured Clostridiaceae bacterium
AAAGAAATTGAGGCTGCTAAAAACAATCCTGTTCAGATTCCTGGAGATACAGCAGATGGAACTGACGAGATGCCAGAGAAAACAGAAGTTGCGGATATAGCCAGTTTGGAAAAAGAACTTCAGGACCTCCAGAATGCATTGGCAGTAAAACTGACAGCGGTTGAATCCGCAAGACAGATGGTCTCCCAGCTGGATGGTTCCAAAGCATCAATTGAAGCAGGTAAGACTCAGCTGAAATCCGGCATCGAGCAGCTGGAAAACGGTCAGGACACGATCCGTGACAACCTTAATATGGCGGAGCAGGCATATGCGATCACGCAGAATGAGATTTATCCGCAGAGCGATGCAGCTAGCGCGGCTCAGTTGCAGCAGGTTGCGGTCGGAATTGATTCTGCTCAGATGCAGCTGGACTTTTGTACGGTAACTTCTCCGATCAGCGGTATCGTGGAATCTGTCAGCGTAGAGAAGAATGGTATGGCGGCAGCGGGGAATCCGGCATACATAATTTCCAATAAAGAATCCATGACAGTTACATTTTTTGTAGCCGAGAAGGCCAAAAACGTGCTGAACACCGGCGACCATATCACAGTAGAGCGGAATGACCATATCTACGATGGGGTTATCACGGAAATTGGTACCATGGCGAATGTCCAGACCAAACTTTTCCAGGTAAAAGCTTCGATCGCCGGGGCAGGAGTCGGAGAGGCGGCGCTGCCCAATGGAGTGTCGGTTAAAGTATATGCAACGACTGAAAAAGAAGATAGTAAACTGATCGTTCCTTATGATTCCCTTTATTTTTCCGCGGGAGACGCGTATGTCTACTGTGTGGAGAATGGGCTGATCACAAGGACGGAAGTGACCGTAGGGCTTATGAGTGATGAGGAAGCAGTTATCGAAGATGGGCTTACAGCGGACAGCCAGGTCGTGAGCAACTGGTCTTCCAAACTTAGGAACGGAATAGAGGCAGAGATTGTATCAGTGAATGGAGATGCAGTCGTAACGCAGGCTCCTGCCGGGGAGAATAGTGAAGACCCGGAAAGTACATCGGAGAGTGGAGAAGGTTCCGGTTCAGCCGATGGCGAAGATGTAGCAGAGGAGGCAGAATAATATGGGTTTAACGAAACTTTCGTTAAAGAGACCGGTCTCCACGCTCCTGCTCGTGTTGGCGCTGGCAGTGTTTGGATTTTCTTCGCTCCTGTCACTGCGTCTGGAACTGATGCCGGATATGGATATGCCCATCATGATGGTCATGACGGTCTATCCGGGAGCCGATCCGGAATCGGTGGAGACGCTGGTCAGCGGTGAGATCGAGGGACAGGTCGCAAGCTTGAGCGGTGTGGATACGGTCATGTCCTATTCTCGGGAAAATGTATCCATGGTCCTTCTACAGTATGATTACAGTGTAGATATCAATGATGCCTACCTGGACCTTCGGGCGGCTCTGGATATCACGACCGCTTCCCTGCCGGACGATTGCCAGGAGCCGATGGTCATCCAGATGGATATTAATGCCATACCGAGTATCATGTACTCGGTCGGCACTACAGATGGAAGTGATGCCTATTCCATTATAAATGATACGATCGTTCCGGAACTGGAGGCGATCAGTACAGTCGCGGACGTGTCTGTGAGTGGTGGACAGGAACACTATATCCGGGTGCTTCTGGACGAAGAAGCGCTGAACCAGTATGGGCTCAGTATGAGTCAGGTGGCGCAGTTTATCGGGGCGACGGATTTTACGATCCCACTGGGTTCGCTGGAACAGGGTAGCCAGTCCATCAGCGCTGTCAGTACTTCCGAGAATCAGACAGTGCAGGAACTGAAGCGGATTCCGATGTTCACATCGGTAGGGAGTATGATTCAGCTCTCAGACGTGGCAGAAGTAAGCTGGTCCCAAAAAGATCCGGACAGTATCAGCCGTTTTAACGGAGAAGATACGATTACTGTCGCTGTGACCAAGAACCAGACAGCGAGCACGATCGGCATGGTAAATGACGTGAAGAAAGTCATGAACCGGATGATGGAACAGAACAGCAATCTGATCATGGATATTTCCATGGATATGTCCGAGCAGATTCTGGAGGCAGTAGGATCTGTGGCAAGTACGCTCGTGATGGGCGTCATCCTGTCCATGATCATCCTGTTTATATTTTTTGGCGACTGGAAAGCCAGCCTGATCGTGGGCAGTTCCATGCCGATTTCCCTGCTGGTAACGGTGATCGTCATGGCTGTAGGAGGATTTTCCTTGAACATGATCACTCTGGGCGCCCTGGTTATTGCCATCGGTATGATGGTGGACAGTTCTATCGTGGTGCTGGAGAGCTGTTTCCGATCCAAAGATCAGGTGCCGGATTATAGAGAAGCGTCCCTGCAGGGGGCAAAAGGTGTGGTTGGATCGATCATCGCCTCCACGATCACGACAGTCGTGGTGTATCTTCCTCTCTGTCTGCAGGAAGGACTGAGCGGACAGATCTTCGGACAGTTGGGTTATACGATCATCTTTGCCATGCTGGCATCCCTGATCTCGGCTATGACGCTGGTCCCTCTGTTCTTCAACCTGTTTAAGCCGAAGGAGAAGAAAGAGCTCAGGATCAATGATGTTCTGGATGGCATGAGAGAGGGATACGATCTGTTTGAGCGAAAGCTTCTGGATAAAAAGAAGACCTGTGTGTTTATAGCGGTCGTCCTTCTGGTGCTGTCCTTTGTGATCGCCAGCTTTATGGACGCTGTACTGATGCCAAGTATGGATGAGGGCATGGTCAGCATTAATGCCACTTTCCGGTCCGGTACGAAAGTATCAGAAGTGGATGAACGGATGCAGAGACTGGAAGATATGGTCACATCTCATGAAGATGTGGAAAATTATACATTGACAGTAGAGAAAGGCTCCGCGTCAATCACAGCCAATCTGAAAGATGATAGAAAGATGTCCAGCCAGGAGGTGGCGGACCAGTGGATCGCACAGACTGCGGATATCGTAGACATCCAGCTGGAGATCCAGGTGAGTAGTCAGATGTCGATGATGATGAGCACAGGAGCGTCGGCGTCCATTACACTGGAATCTACAGACCTGGATGATATTAAACAGGCAGTAAATATCCTACAGGAGTCTACGTGGAGCATACCAGGTGTTCTGAATGTGTCCAACAGCGCGGGAGAGACATCCACACAGATCCGTGTTGTGGTAGACCCACTGGATGCCATGAGTCATGGCATGACGCCGATCCAGGTGGCAGGTTCTCTCTACAGCATGATCAGCGGAACAGAAGCGATGACTGTTACCTCTGATGGAGAAGAATACAGTGTATATTTGGAATTCCCGGAAGGAACCTATGACGATGCAAGCAAGCTTCTGAACGCATCCATAAGTGGTGTGCCGCTTTCCGAGATGGCATCCCTGGAATATACGGATTCACAGCAGACGATCATGAAGATGGACGGGAAATATACCCTGACGATCAATGCTACCTGTCTGTCTGATGACCAGAAGGGGATACAGGAGAAAATGGAGGAGCTGGCGGAAAATACAGTCCTGCCCAGTACTGTGGAGCTGGCACGGAGTTCCATGGATGAGATGATGATCGAGACCTTTACCGCTCTTGGCAAGGCGATTGCAGCAGCCATGTTCCTGGTATTCCTGGTTATGGCCATGCAGTTTGAGTCGCCAAAATATTCGCTCATGGTCATGCTCAGCATTCCGTTCAGTCTGATCGGCTCCTTTGGCCTTCTGTTCATCACAGGGGAGGACATCAGCATGACATCCCTCATGGGTATCCTGATGCTGGTGGGTATTGTGGTAAACAATGGTATCCTGTATGTAGATGGAGTCAATGAGCTGCGCACGCATATGCCTGTGGAGGATGCGCTCATACAGAGCGGCCAGACCAGACTCCGTCCCATCCTGATGACGACACTTACAACGGTTATCTCCATGATCCCGCTGGCTATGGGGCTTGGAAGCGGTACGGAGATGATGTCTGGTATGGCGATCATCATCATTGGTGGTCTTGTAGCTTCTACGCTATTGATACTTGTCCTGATGCCAGTGTTCTATCTTCTCATATACGGAAAGAAGAAAAAAGAGAAGATGGGGCTTCGGGAGAAGTTGGATCATTGGAAAAAAGAAGAAAACGAAGAAGAATTCAGGTTATAGCAGGAAACTCAGTCCCGGCTGTATGATAAACGCTCTATACAGTGCTGTTTGTCATACATCCGGGATTGCATTTCCAGGCACCCCATTTTTATATTTGTCGAATGGTGTCGTAATAGCAAATAATATCAGGAACTCTGTCATAATATCATATATCATAGGAGTTCCCCCCGAATTCTAACGACACATTATTCTTGTAATAGATTCCTCATTTTCCTATAATTTTTTCGATGGATGTTGGAAACTTTTGTATGAACCTGTAAAAGGGAACAGAATTTATGGGAAAAGAGGAGGATACTGCATGAGCAAATGGAGCGTCGCTATTGCAGATGATAACGAAAGAATGGTAGAAATTCTGGATAAGATACTGCGTCAGGATGAAGATTTTCAGATCGTAGGTGTTGCCAGAAACGGTGAAGAAGCGTGTCAGGTCATTAAGGAAAAAGAGCCTGATATCGTGCTTCTGGATATTATCATGCCGAAACTGGATGGACTGACGGTGATGGAGAAAATAGGACAGGATACCCATATCCAGAAGAAACCAGTATTTGTCGTGATCTCTGCAATTGGGCAGGAGAGGATCACAGAAGATGCATTCCTGCTGGGCGCAAGTTATTATATCATGAAGCCATTTGACCATGATATGCTGCTGAACCGGATTCAGAACCTGAAAGCTGATAGACAGCACAGGAGAACCGGCCTTCGGAAGGTTGCACCATATGAGACAAAGATGGCATATATCGAGCGGAATCTGGAAACAGATGTGACGAATATGATCCACGAGATCGGTGTACCTGCGCATATAAAAGGGTATCAATATTTAAGAGATGCCATTATGATGTCGGTGGAGGATATGAATATGCTGAATTCTATTACAAAGATTCTCTATCCGACGATCGCGAAGAATCATCAGACGACTCCAAGTAGAGTCGAAAGAGCGATTCGTCATGCAATCGAGGTGGCATGGAGCAGAGGGAAAATGGACACGATCGACGAATTATTTGGATATACAGTCAGTGTCGGGAAAGGAAAACCAACAAATTCGGAGTTTATTGCGCTGATTGCGGATAAAATCCGTCTGGATTATAAAAAGCATGCATAATCTGCGAAAAAATCTTTAAAAACCTCACAAACTGCGGTATAATAAATATAACAATTATGTTTTGTACTGGAGGGGAATAATGAGGAAGAAGATTTTATTTATTGCATCGGAATGTGTGCCTTTTATCAAGACAGGTGGCCTTGCAGATGTTGTGGGGTCTCTACCTGGTTACTACGATCAGGAGGAGTATGAGGTACGTGTGATCGTGCCAAATTACATATGTATCAGTTCCGAATGGAAGGAAAAGATGAACTTCGTAACGAGTTTTTACATGGATATGGCATGGAGAAGCCAGTATGTAGGCGTTCTGGAGATGGAATACGAAGGGATACAATATTACTTTATTGACAATGAATATTATTTTGCCGGCGATAAACCATATGGATATATACATGAAGATGTTGAAAAATTTGCATTTTTCTCAAAAGCGGCATTGTCGATTCTTCCAGTCATAGAGTATCAGCCTGACATTGTACACTGCCATGACTGGCAGACGGGCCTGGTTCCGGTATATTTAAAGGACAGTTTTCATAACAGCGAGTTCTATGCCAATATGAAATCGATCATGACAATCCATAACCTGAAGTTTCAGGGAAGCTGGAATATCCAGGCAATTCAGGATATTACAGGACTTGATATGTCATATTTTACATCAGATAAGCTGGAAGCCTTTGGGGATGCCAATTATCTGAAGGGAGGAATTGTGTACGCAGACTATATAACGACCGTGAGCCGTACCTATGCGGAAGAGATCAAGTCTCCGTTTTATGGAGAGCATCTGGATGGCTTAATGCGCGCCCGTGAGGGCAGCCTGTGCGGAATCGTGAATGGTCTGAATTACCAGGAGTGGAATCCGGAAACAGATTCCATGATCTTTAAGAATTATTCAGCAGAGACCTTCCGGACAGAGAAGGTGAAGAACAAGACTGCACTGCAGAAAGAGCTTGGTCTTGAAAAGGACAAAAAGAAGATGCTCATAGGCATTGTGTCCCGTCTGACAGATCAGAAAGGATTTGATCTGATTGACTGTGTGATGGATGAACTGTGTCAAGATGATGTGCAGATCGTCGTGCTTGGAACGGGAGAAGACCGTTACGAGAATATGTTCCGTCATTTTGCGTGGAAATACAATGAGAAAGTGGCAGCATGCATCTACTATTCCAATGAGCTTTCTCATAAAATCTACGCAGGGTGTGATGCGTTTTTAATGCCGTCACAGTTTGAACCATGCGGACTCAGCCAGCTGATGAGTCTTCGGTATGGTACACTGCCGATCGTTCGTGAAACCGGCGGTCTGAAAGATACAGTAGAGCCATATAATGAATACGAGGAAACCGGGACAGGCTTTAGCTTTACAAATTATAACGCGCATGAGATGCTGGCTACGATCCGTTATGCAGAGTCCGTGTATTATGATAAAAAGCGTTCCTGGAATCAAATGGTAAAACGTGCTATGGAGACAGATTTTTCCTGGAAGAATTCCGCAAAGCAGTATGAGGAGTTATACAGGAAATTATCGCCTGACGAAGAGTAAAGATCTGTCTGTACGTTCATATATACTCATGAATCGAAGCTGGATGGTTTCAGCCCGGCTGTCATGATCTGGAAGTATAATTCCTTCTTATTTTCACATACTGTTTTTACAAGTATGGAAAATAAGGAGGAATTTTTTATGTCAGAATTATCAGAGCTTGATGTTCAGAATCTTCGTCACCTGATTGGCGGAAGTGAGACCTGTCAGGCAAAATTCAGCGCCTACGCAGAACAGGCTACCGACCAGCAGGTGAAGCAGTATTTTCAGCAGGCAGCACAGTCTGCAAAGGAAAATAAGCATCAGTTAATGGGATTTCTGAAATAGGAGGGACGAAGAAGATGGATGAAAAGACAATGGTCAGTGA
>CAMWMT010000134.1 GCA_947175375.1 uncultured Clostridiaceae bacterium
TAATCCGGCATGACAGAAAACGCCTCCAATACCTGATCCAGCATCTGCCGGTGCTGCCCGGTCACACAGACAACAGTTTCCACCTGCTTTCTTTTCTTCAGTTCATTCACCAGCGGACACATCTTGATCGCCTCCGGCCTGGTTCCAAATACAAGCATAATTCTTTTCATTGTAATCTAACGGTCCTCCAGCCGCGCCAGTATCTCTTCTGCCAGCTTCTCGTTATTCTTTTCCACATGCACACGGGAGACAAATCTTTTGACCGCATTCTCCCACCGGTCGTAGCAAGCTGCAATTGTACGGACAGCCTGTTCATAATCATCCGATGCCTGTCCCACTTTGTATTTTTCACAGAATTCTTTCAATGGCGGATTCGTCGACGTTACCACCGGTTTCCCTTCAAAGAGAAATTCAAAAATCTTGCCGCTGGCACAGTATTTATTATTCAGATCCCTCTGATGATAGGTCACCATCCCGACCTGACTGTTTTCAATAAAATATTTCAGATGATCCTGATCCATCCGGGGCAGTATCTTTACGTTGTCCAGACCCAGAGAACGGATGGTCGCCTGCACAATCTGTTCATCTTCCTCGTCATTCTCTCCGATCAGCAAAAGTTCATATCCGCTGCCCAGCCTCTGCATCGCTTCCAGCATCTTTCCGGTCGTCCGGCTCATATCACAGCCTGCCGTCGATACAATGCGAAATTTCTGCTCCGCAAAGAATTCCCGGCACTCTGCCTCCACGCTTCTCTGCCGTTCCAGGGAAGTATATTCCAGCCGCCGGATATTTTCATAATTCAGCGGCACCTTCTTAAGACCGAACATCTTTACCATGAGCTTTGCCCGAAATGCATTCGCCGCGATCACCACATCCGAGCGACGGGTAAATATCTTCTCAACGATGCATCCGATCTTTCCTGGCATTCCTGCTGCACTCTTTATATCATAAAGTTCCCTGCAGTCCTGCACCACATACCGGGCTTTTGACAGTTTTTTAGCCAGATATCCGGGAATAATTCCCTTGCGGTTGTCTATAAAGATCAGGTCCAGTTTCCCAATACTCTGGATCCTACCGCAGA
Organism: uncultured Clostridiaceae bacterium; assembly: GCA_947175375.1. Classification (GTDB taxonomy): domain Bacteria; phylum Bacillota; class Clostridia; order Lachnospirales; family Lachnospiraceae; genus Hominiventricola. The sequence goes on from CAMWMT010000134.1 coordinate 1,082, forward strand.
CAAACAGAATAAACCGGCTGTATCCCTGGTCCTGATATAGAATATGCGACGCTTCCTGCGGCTTTTCACCCTCGGAAGCCCGAGTGATATAAGTCACATCCCCCAGCTTCTTCGCTGTCTTTATCAGTTCCCGGACTCTTCCGTCGTATTTATAATAATCATAGGATATCAATAAGATCTTCATGCATGTTCCTCTTTACTGCCCGATATTTTCTCACGGATCAGGCGGATCACCTTCTGCTGTTCCTCCTCTGTCAGATAAGGGGACAAAGGAAGAGCCAGCACTCTCCTACACACCTGTTCCGTCACCGGAAAATGCTCTCCATACAGACTGCATTCCTGAAATGCCGTCTGCTGATGCATACCTTTCTGATAATAGATCATGGTCGGAACGTCATGCTCCTTCAGATATGCCTGTACTTCCGCTCTCTCTTTTTCATCTCTTAAAAGAATACTGTACTGTGCCCAGCCGGAACCATATCCGGACGGAACGGACGGAACCTTCACACAGTCCTTTAGCCCCTCGGCATACCTGGACGCAATCCGATCCGTATCCTGAAGCTCGTAAGCACGGAATGCCTCCAGCTTCACCTGCAAGACTGCTGCCTGCAGCGTATCCAGACGGGAATTCATCCCAATTCTCACATTATCGTATTTGTCACTGCCCTTTCCATGAATGCGAAGAGACCGAAGCAGGGATGCCCATTCGTCACAATCTGTGAAAACCGCTCCTCCGTCGCCATAACAGCCCAGTGGTTTTGCCGGGAAAAACGAGGTCGTGGCAATATCTCCAAAGCTTCCCGCACGTTTTCCATCATATGATCCGCCAAAGCCCTGTGCCGCATCCTCTAAAATATACAGACCATATTGATCGGCGATCCGGCGAATCCTGTCATAATCCGCAGGCAGGCCGAACAGGTCAACCGTCACCACAGCTCTCGGCTTCAGCTTTCCTTCTGCCAGCACCGCCTGAACCGCCCGTTCCAGGCTTTCCGGATCCATATTAAAGGTATCCTCCAGAATATCCGTGAACACCGGTGTAGCTCCTGCATACGCAACCGTCTCCGCAGAAGAAAAGAACGTAAAATCCGGTACAAACACCGCATCTCCCTTACCAATTCCCCATGCCATCAGCGCCAGAGTCAGCGCATCGGTTCCGTTGGCGCAGGTAATACAGTGTTTCACACCCACGTACCTGGCCAGCTCCTCCTCCAGCTCAGCCACCTGTCTTCCGCTGATATAACTGGAAGCCTCCAGTACCTGCCCAATCGCCTCATCCATCTTCTGCTTTAACACTTCATACTGTTTTTTCAGATTACGAAACTGCATCTTACTCTTCTCCTTTGAGCCGCTCCAGCAGCTTCCACATCCCTTTTGCCGAGTTAAAATTTTCCGGTATGATCTCTTCTGCAGGCACTTCGATACCAAACTGATCCTCGAGCTCCGCGATCAGCGTGATTACATCAAAGGATTCCAAAAGCCCGTCATCAATCAGCTCTGTCTCTCTCTCAAAATCAATCTCCGGCTTTATTGCGGATAATAATCTCATTAATTCTTCCATCGTCTATTCCTCCACTGTATTCAAAGTCCAGGTTTCCAGTCCGTCCCGCACAAGCTCTGCCCCGTCACCGCTGCTGTACAGGTAGATCTTTGGCATACGCCTGCTTAAAAACAGGTAAATGCCTTCTGTCACCGAATAAGCACCAATATTATGAAAGACCAGATAATCTCCCACTCTCGCATCCTTCAGAGGCAGCTTTTTCAACAGAATATCTGCCACCGTACAGAGGGAACCATAGACTGTCCACTCCGTATCTTCCTCATCTTCCACCGGATGCTGCGGAAAATATGACAGGATCGGTGTCTTCATGGCCATGTTCTGTCCATAATAGTTCACATGATGGATTCCTCCATCCACCAGACATACATTGACCGCATCATTTTTTTTCTGATCCATGATCCTGGTCATATAGTAACCGCAGGACGCTGCCAGAAAGCGCCCCATCTCGAAGACGACCTCAAAGGGGCGTTCCTCCTGAAACAGCTTTATAAACGCTTCCAAAAGCTGTGCATCCTCTTCTGGATCATCCTTTGTAAAATAAGGCACCCCGAGTCCCGGACCAAATTCCAGTACCTGCGTGATAAAGCCTTCTTCCTCTTCCAGTCTCCGGATGAAATCTTCTATATATTCCACTTCTGATGCGATCTTCTTTATGTTTTTTTTCTGAGTTCCCGTAAAATACTGCAGCCCCCGGATTGAAACCTCCGGACAGGATTCTCTGATATGGACCAGTTCCTTTGCATCTGCCTCGCTCATGCCAAACTGATTTCCGCTCGTCACCCGGAGCAGGATATCCACCGTAATTCCAAGATCTTTCGCGCACCGGCACACAAGCTCATACTGACGTTTTGATTCCGCAGTATAATGGATAACTCCCTGCTCCATGGCATACCGGACATCTTCATACTCTTTACTGACTCCGGACAGTACGATCTGTTCCATATCCACTCCTCTGTGGACACAGATATGAAATTCTCCCGGCGAACAGACCTCATACCGTTCTACTTCGCCTTTCATTGCTCCTAATAAAAACGGATTTGCCTTAATGGCATAACACAGTCTGGCAGGATGGATCTTTTCTGATACCCACCGGATCCTTTTTTTCAGAATATCCGTGTCGAATACATAGGTCGGCGTGCCCAGCGACACTGCCAGTTCTTCGAGTTTTCTCTCTTCCATAGACCGGTTCTCCTTCTTCCACCATGCCTTTACTGACCCTGGTAATCCGCCATCAGAGCCTTTCTGTCAATCTTTCCGTTCTTTGTGACAGGCATGTCCTCTACTTTATGGAATATATTGGGAATCATAAACCGTGGAAGCTTTTCTGTCAACTGTCTGATGATTTCTTTTGCCTCCAAAGCCCCCACATAGAAGCCAATGATCTTCGTATTCGGTTCATCATAGATACAGCAAACCCGCTCGATCCCATCTAAAGACTGGAACGCTGCCTCGATCTCTCCCAGTTCAATCCTGTGTCCCATATGCTTGATCTGAAAATCTTTCCGGGTTATATAATACAGCTCTCCCTGCTCGTCATACCGCCCCAGATCACCTGTTCGATACATCAGCTCCGGATAGCAGTTATTCAACGGATTCTGGACAAACACCTGGCTGGTCTTCTCCTCATTCCGATAATAGCCGAGCGCCAGAGCCGTTCCAACCACACAGATCTCCCCCAGCTTCCCGGCCTCTGTCACCAAATGATCTTCTTCATTCAGCAGGAATACCCGTTCATTCGGAAACGCTTCTCCAATGGGCAGCAGCTCATCTTCTGCAAATCTCCGGTTCGGATCGATCCGGTAATACGTACAATTGCATGTGATCTCCGTAGGACCATACAGGTTTACATAAAGCGCATCCGGCAGATATTCCCTCCAATAATTCAGATGCTTCACCGGCATCACTTCCCCGCTGAACATGACGCGGCGAATATTCGTCGGTACTTTATACCGGAATCCCTTCAACATGGAAATGATACACAGCGCCGATACCGCCCAGGTAAGGCTGGTCACTTTTCTGTCATCCAGGAAATCCAGAAGTTTCTTTGGTACAGAAAAAAATTTCCTTGGAATCACTTCCAGCGTCGCTCCGACCTTCATAGCCGGGTAGATATCCTTCACGGATACATCGAAATCAAAGGGAGCCTGCCCGCCGATCACATCCTCCCGGCAAAATCCAAAGAGCCTGGTAAAATGCTCCGTAAAATCAATCACCGAACGATGGCACACCACCACCCCTTTGGGTACTCCTGTAGAACCGGAGGTGAAGATCGCATACAGCGGATCCGTATCGCAGGCGCGCTTTCTCCTGTCTGCAAGCCCTTCTTCATCTATCGCATTTTTAACCAGATCTTCCGCAAACAGTATTTTTCCTGAAAAACCAAGCTCCTGTACCTGTTCTTCTTTTTTTCTGGAAGTCACAAGGATCTGTGCGTCCAGCGTCTCCAGGATCGTCCGTATTCGTTCTGCGGGCAGCTCCGGTTCCACTAATGTATAAAAGCAGCCTGCACAGACTGCCCCCATAAATACATTCAATGTCCATGCTTCCTTTTCCATCAGAACCGGAACCGGTGCATTCTGTGGAAGTATCGCCAGCAGTGCACTGCCGATCCGCCTTGCATTTTCCAGGACCTCCGCATAGGTATAACTGTCTTCCATATCTTCATATGCCGCTTTTTCCGGACAGGCCGCAGCACTTGCTTCCAGATAATCCAGGATATTCCAGATCATGAACGTCTCCTCTATCTCTTCTTCATTTCCAGTACCCTACGCGCCGGATTGCCAAACTGCTTCTCCCCCTCCGGCACGTCCTTAATCGCTACCGCACCAATACCCAGATAAGCATTGTTTCCAACCTCAATCCGGTTCGTTGTCACGGACATGGGTGCCACATATGTATGATCCCCAATCCGGCAATGCCCGGAGATACTTGCCTTCCCGCTGATCAGGGTACCTTCTCCTACCTGACAGTTGTGTCCCACATCTCCTACCATGCCGATCATGGAACCTCTGCCCAGTACCGTCGTCCTCGTGTCCCCTGCTGCCAGTATTGCACCTGCAAGTAGAAGGCATCCATCTTCTATGATTGTTCCGGCAAGATGTGGAAGTGTACGGCAGGCTCCGCTTTCCGGACGATAGATATCCGCATCCTCCGCACCGATCACGCAGTGTTCTTTGATGATCACATCATTTCCGATCCGGACATGGTCCCGGATCACGGTTCCCGCCCCGATCTCACAGCGGTCACCGATCACGACATCCCTACCAATCACGCAGAAGGGGGCAATCTTCACGTCCTGTCCAATCTGCGCATCTGAACTGATATAACTCCCTGCCTCCAGGCGAAGCTCCGTCTTTGGCATCAGGCAAACCATCTGTTCCAAAATCTCCCCATAGTAGTTCTTCGGCATACTGCTTTTCAGGTGAATGCAGGAAGCATCCAAAGATAATGCCATGTCTTCTTTTGTAATAAAAATACTGTTTTGTACGTTTGTATAAGTTTCTCCCAGACTGCCCTTTACAAATATAATCGAATGATCTTCCGGTGCTTCCGGATCCGATACGCCGTACAGTAGAAAGTCCTTCTGCGTCTCCGCATCTGATATGCCATACAGAACGGAATCTTCCCCAAGCAGTTCACTGGCCCTGACCTCGCATACTTTAAACATCAAACTCTCCCGTCATATCCGTGCTTCTGAAATCTGTAAGCGGCAGCTTCACTGGCACGCCCTCTTTCTGACTTTTGTAGATGGCAAGTACCATCTCCAGCGCATTTCTGCCCGCAACAGCGTCCACATACGGCTTCCTGTTCTTCTGGACTGCCTCGATCATATCCGCATACAGGCTCGTGTGTCCGTTTCCATACACATTGCTGGTCGCTTCCTGAAGATGTTTCCTAGAACTGTCCCCGTCTGTCTCATCCGCAAAATCCCATACATCGATATTGTTCGTAGATTTTCCGCCGATCTTGACCGTCCCGTTCTCTCCAAAGATATACAAGGTCTCTTCCAGATTCTGCGGATATACATTGGTTGTCCCTTCTATCGTCGCAACCGCGCCGTTTCGGAATTTTACGACCGCCATGCCGATATCTTCCGCTTCCAGATAATGATGAAACCGCTGCCTTGTCACACCATAGACCTCTTCTACTTCATCCCCAAACATCCAGCGGAGCAGGTCGATCCCATGGATGCACTGATTCATCAGCGCACCGCCGTCAGATGCCCATTTTCCCCGCCAAGGAGCCTGCTCATAATATCCCTGATTCCGGTTCCAGCGCACATGAATAGAGCCATGAGACAGTTTCCCAAAACGTCCCGCCTCCAGCGCCTTTCTTGCCTCCTGAACCGCAACGTTAAAACGGTTCTGATGACAGGCGGATACCTTCACGCCGTTTTCATCAGCCAGACGGATGATCTGATCTGCGTCCTCC
>CAMWMT010000135.1 GCA_947175375.1 uncultured Clostridiaceae bacterium
CCCTTTTATTTTAGGAACGGTTCCTATCTCTGCCAATAATAATTATACACTAACAATCTGCTTGCCCTTACTGCAATTGCCATGTATACTTTAAATAATATTTGTAAATCAAAACAAGGGGGAGGAAATCACAATGCACCTGTTGAAAAAATTATTCCTGCTGCTTCTTACAGCATCTGTATTATGCGGTTCATTCCCGAACACCGCTAAAGCTTCAAATATGCCTGATGAATTAACAGAAGCAGTACAACCTGATCTTATGCTTCCAGAGGAAACGAAGGATAGTACAGATTCTCCCGGAGACGAATCAGCGGGTATAGCCGAAACATCCACAATCACTTCGGAAATCTCTGATACATATACAGTAACTGCTCCGGCAGAGTCAGAACATCTTATCCCATCATCAGATAAAGAAATCCAAACTGCTATATCAGATCTGCCCGAAACTACAACTGATGAAGAATTACCTTACGAAGAAGAATGAGAATCGGAAGAAGCACTCCCTGATAGCTCCAGGATAGTAGAGAAAATATCCGAAAACCATCAAAATGATATATCTCCATTAACCACAGATTCCGAAACTGAAATAACCATCATAGAACCATACACAGAAGTCTATGTCAATCCACTTTATGAGGATATTCTTCGGCCTTCTGATCTGACCCAGCCAGACGGCACAGCCATCTCTGTATACAGTGTTGAAGAATACCTGTCCACACCTAAAGCAGCCGCAGATCAATTGTAAGCGCTTAATAAAATAGCGGATAGTAAAATCTCGCAGTTCTTGTATAATTTTTACAAGAACTGCGAGTAGTTTACTCTATTCCATTCTATCCGATGCGTGCATATTATTCTGGACCGTATTGAAGCATTGTGCAATGACCTCCCGATTCCATGGAGCCAGTTTCGCCAGTACTGCATCTGACATTGCAGTCCGGGGCAGGAGCTCCAGAAGATAATTCAGATATTTGTATATGTTCAAATTGTGGGCTTTTGCCATTTCGACCATCGTATATACGACCGCGCTTGCTTCTGCCCCTTTGACCGTGTCACTGAACAGCCAGTTCTTTCTGCCCAGGGTAAACGGGCGGATCGGATTCTCTGAGAGATTGTTTAAAAAACTGCAGCTGCCGTCTTCCAGGTAAGTCATAAACAGTTCTTTATGGTTTTGGGCATAGTTCACCGCTTTCTCAAAGCGTGTTCCCTTTTTGGGCGCCTGCTGTGAGAGCCATGACCAGAAAGCTTCCAGTACAGGCCTCTCTTTCTGGTCCCGATATTCTTTTCTTTGCTGGAACGTATGGCCTTTCTGCTTTGATTGCTGTTCGCATTCGAACAGACGGTTGCAGTACTGGACTGCCTGGGCAGCCGGATTACTGTAATCCGGTTCTTTTCCTTTGGGCACGGCATCTATAAAATGTCTGCGTAGATGTGCCTCATTCGAGTTCTGAGATAAGGCACATTATCCCAGAAGTATTATTATTCCAGGAGAAATGCAAATTTCAGCTAAAATTCAACATTTCTCCGTACAAATCTGGAATAACATTATCTACTGGACTTATCTTAAGAAATCAGGTATATTGCTTTTTCGTTTACAATCGATCTTGAAAGAGTCCTCCTTAGGAAACCATTTATCATTCCATGCTTTCAACTGGCGATCCATTGTATCCTGTGTGATTTCACATATAAATCTGAGTAGTCTGCAAAGAAACATGACCGAGATTTTCCTTCTTTGCCCTTATGACATACTTTTTATAAATCTCTTCAATACAGGAAACAGTCATCTTTTCATGAGTCTGGCTTGAGAAAATATGCTTTTCTTTGCTGTCAAATATACCTCTGTGGCCTATGTATCTTTTCGGCATACCAGAAGCGGCTGCCGGTATACCTATCCTGCGCATTTTCTGGCCTTTTCCATGAGCGTTGATTCCGGCCCTGTCAGGATAGAACTGTATATCCCCTACAGTCAGATCACACACTTCCTGAGCCCGCATGCCGCTGGCATACATAAAGCACAACAGAGTCTTATTCCTGATCCCTATCTCTGTATTGGCATCAGGAAGATTAAAAATAATCTTCATTTCTGCTCTTGTAAAAGAGCTTCTTCCAGCGCGGGATGTTTTTTTCTTAGGGACTTTTGGCACATTTTTCCTGAACATGGGGGGCTGAACCAAAATCCCTGTTCTGTGCATAGTCTGCAAAAGCAGCCAGTGCCGAAAAATGCTGGTTTCTTGTTACTGCGCTGCAACCCCGCTCCGACTCTAACCAGTCAAGAAATTCCGTGATCATCTGCTCGTCAAGGAGCTCAAAACATACCTTGTCAGCCGGTATTGCCTTGACCGTATACATGAATTCCATAAGTATGCGGAACACTGCCTTATAAGACATCGTCGCTAAATTGATTCCTGATATCTGTCTTCGCATAATGGTTTATGACATTTGGATTTGAACGCCCCAGTATCTTTCTTACTGTCTCATAGGATGCGCCGTCATTCACCATTGAACTCGCAAGCGATGAGCAGAATACATGTGGACCATGCTTTTTTCCTGTTGTGTCTATTCCTGCCGCATTAAAGTATTTGGCTACAGCATGTCTAATAATGCTTGTCGTTATCCAGTTATGGAGAGCTGACATATTGTGAAAAACCAATCCATCATCCTCAGTAGCGAATATTGTATTTTTCCGGTGCGATACTATTGCACCGGATACCTCGTCTGGCATCCGCAAGGACAACAGATCCCCGGTTTTCTCCTGTATTATATGGATGTATCCGTTCTCGAGGTCAACCTCTGACCGCTTCAGCTTTGCGATGTCACCGGAACGGAAGCCCATGCGCGCTGCAAGCCTTAGAATCGCAAGATCCCTTTTCCCGGTATCTGTAGTTGTGTCAATCGCATTTTCAATCTGGACGATTTTTGAAGGAGCATAAGTTGTCGGCAAACCCTTGTGTCTTTTATGGCGGGGTACAACTCCTGAAAAATCTGTTCCCGTATATCCTTTATCTGCCAGATGCTTCGGAAACTGGCGGATTCCCGCATAATTATCCTTATTGGTGTATATGAGTAATGCCTGAGCGATCAGTCCCACATCAAGGCTAGAAATGTCAGTGCAGCCTGCCTGCGCTACATACTTAAGGAACAATATGTAGGATTTTTTCTTTTCAATGACAGTTGCCGGCTCGTTCCCTAACTCTACACATTCGCTCAGATACTTATTCAATATGTATCCAAAAACTTCAGGGACTTCCTGACCCGGGTTTCCGTGATGGCATCTGTATGGGGTCCCTTCAATGTAATCATCCAGCCTCCTTATGGCACATAAATATGTGCTATAAGTGGATTTACAAACATGAGTACTTCCCAGAAATGCATGACCGATTTCGTCCGTATAGATTTCTGTGCCATGCTGCTGCATTAACGAGTGGACCCGGTTATATATCCGGCAGTAAATCGTCAATGTCGATTCCATGTACTTCTGTTCTTTGAGCTGATCGATAACGCAATCAACCAGTTCAGTAAAATTTAAAAAGTTCTCTGCCATAATTGACCTCCTCTTATAATGGTTTATGAAATCAATTATATAAGAACTGATCATTATTCGAGAAAATTTTAAATACTATGCTATTTATGCGATTTTTTCATCATTCCTGGAATAACATTACTTCTGAGATAATGTGCCCAACAGCAGCACCGTTTGATACCCGGAAGGTTGTTATATCCCTGGTAGCAGTCTGTTTCAAGGTAACCACTGAATCCTTTCAGGAACTCTTCCGCATGAAATTTCGCACGGGTCTCCGTATATTTATAAAGGATGATCGTTGGCAGACTGTCTTCCCCTGTACGGAAAAGCCACATGTAGGAATCTGTTTCCTCTTCCCGTTCCGGTTCTTTGAAAACCTGGACCCTGGTCTCATCTTATGTAGAGGATTCTATTATGTAAAGTTGTACCCTCACAACCTTATTTATTCGCTTTTTTCTTTTACCTACTCTACATAATCTATATATAGCTGTATCCTCTAAGGAAAGGAGGAATGGCTTATGTCAAAAAATACAAAAATCATCTTACGCTATCCAAAGTACCAAAACATTATTAATCAGTATCTGAGTCTGGATGAATTCGAGGAAAAAGCTGCTGAAACCATGCGCGGCAAACGTGTTACTGTCACATCTTTCTGTAACTACCTGGGTGATCATGGCATTGATTCCATTGAACTATGTCTGCAGAAACATGTTGCAGGATTTATGGAAGATATTTCATCACTTTCCACATCTACTAAAAGCGGAAAAACATTTATTCTTCGTCATTTCTTTAACTTTCTTCACGCCCAGAAACTTATTCTTTATTCTGGCAGGGAACTTTTCCCGGTTATTGTAACAAATAAGCGTGACCGTATACTGTCCTTTTATTCCGAAGAAGAAATCCGGAAATTAATTTCATGTATTGATAATAATACCGTTAACGGCAGACGTGATCTGATTGCTGTTCTCCTTGCAGCCGAACTGGGTATACGTTCAGGTGATATCTGCAGACTGAAACTTTCAGATATCCATTGGGAACGCAGCACGATTGAGTTTATCCAGTTTAAGACAGGTGTATTTAATCAGCTTCCGCTGTTGGAAAATATAAAGTTTGCTCTCATTGATTATCTTCGTGCTTCCAGGCCTGCATGTGATTCTGACCTGCTTTTTGTAGGGATAAAGAATAATTATGGTATGATCTCTGCCAGTCAGATACATTCCATTGTTTCAAAATATTTTAAATCCTCCGGTGTCGACATATCAAAACGAAAACATGGTCCCCATGCTCTGAGGCATTCGCTGGCAAGCAATCTATTACAGAATAATACTCCTATGTATGTGATCAAAGATGTACTTGGTCACACAAATCTAAATACTACCAGGATCTATCTTAACATCGATTTTGATACGCTGAAACATTTTGCATTGGAGGTCCCGGATGAAAATAAAAACTGATTATACATTTCCTGAACAATACCGTCTTGTAGCGGAGGAGTATATTTCATTCAAACGTTCTATGGGCTTCATTTTTGGCTACGATGACCAGAAAAAATGTGACCAGTTACTCCGCTATCTCTATGCCAATTCACCCTCTAATGATGTAACAGATCTGACGAAAAAGCTGGTCGATGGATATCTGGCACAATTTAATGAGGCAAAACCCAGAACGATTCACGCAAACCAATCCTATATAAGGCAGTATGGACTGTTCTTAAAACAGAGAGGTTATGCTCCATACATATATCCCGACGCACTTATTCAGTGTCCAAAAGATTTTACTCCCTATATTTTTTCAAAAGCAGAAATTTACAGGATATTTAAATATGCAGACAGGATAGGTCCTAACAAGAACAAGTTTGTGAATACGCCCCATATATACCCTGCGATCTTTCGGCTGCTTTATGCCTGTGGTACGCGCATAGGGGAAACTGTACGTCTGAAAACAGAAGATATCAACCTGTCTGACGGCATCGTAACATTACATAATGGGAAGAACAATGTTTCACGCATGCTCCCGCTGTCGGATTCTCTGAAAGCATATCTCAGAAAGTATGATTCACGTGTTGACAGAGCCGGAAATATTTACTTTTTCCCGTCTCTTCATGGAGAATGCTATTCGCCTATTACTATACGCAATACTTTCAGGAAGCTTATGATCCAGGCTGAAATACCAATGCTGCCTGACGGCAGATATCCCAGGATACACGACCTGCGTCATACTTTTGCAGTACATTCATTAGAACAATCTATTGGCCATGGACTGGACCCGTATTGCTCATTGCCTGCCCTGAGCACATATATGGGGCACAAGGGTATCGAATCAACTGAATACTATCTGCGCCTGACAAAACACTATTTTATAAATGTTCTTCACTACACACAAGCGCAGGCGGATATCATTTTCCCGGAGGTATGAATCATCATGAATACATCATTACCAGTACTTATCACATCCTTTTTTACGGCGTATCTTCCAAATGTGGCAGGATATTCAGAAAATACCATCAAATCTTATCGGGATACATTTGTTTTGCTATTCCACTTTGCTGAAGAACAAAAACTTTGTCCCAGAGGCCGCATTAACATTGATATTTTCAGCAGGGAAAATATCACAGGCTTTCTTCAATGGCTGGAAAACAGTCGGAATGTCAGTGTTTCGACGAGGAACCAGCGATTGGCTGCCCTAAAATCATTCAGCAGATATGCCTCATCAAATGCAGTTGAATATCTTGATATATTCCAGCAGATTTTGGATATCAAGCCAAAGAAAAGTATATCTAAAACGGTGGATTATCTGAGTGTTGACGCCATAGCATTACTATTAAAACAACCAGATCCCAATACGCATAATGGCATCAGGGATCTCGCCTTATTATCACTTTTATATGAATCTGGATGCAGGGTGCAGGAACTCATTGATATAAAAGCAGGCAGTATGTCTTTTAGTGTTCCTGCAACGATCACTGTGACCGGAAAGGGAAATAAGATCCGTATCATTCCTATTAGCTCAAATGCAGCTTCCATTATCAATAGGTATGCTAAAACATATCAGATATCTGAAACCGTGCAGCATTTATTTACCAACCATCATAAAGAGCCATTGACCCGCTCCGGGGTAACATATATCTTAAAAAAGTATGTGGAGAAAGCGAAGCGGCAAAAACCAGAATTATTCGGTAATGCAAATGTACATCCGCATGTTTTGAGGCATTCTAAAGCAATGCATCTTCTTGAGAGTGGTGTAAACCTTATTTATATCAGAGACTTTTTAGGACATTCATCTGTTACAACTACAGAAATTTATGCAAGATCAAATCCTGCGATCAAGCGTAAATTTTTAGAAGAAGCAGCACTAAATATTGATTCAGGGATTGATAAATACTCTGCAAAAGAAAAAGAGACGCTTTTGGACTGGCTGAAAAAGAACATCTAAATATTATGTAGAGTTTTAATTATGGGAGATCCTTTATTTAGGGCGTGTTGAATAATGCATAAATCTGTTATAATCTATACATAAGATTATA
>CAMWMT010000136.1 GCA_947175375.1 uncultured Clostridiaceae bacterium
CTCCAGTTCCAGAGTTAGTACATCTCCGGGTATGACCTTCTTCTTGAATTTTGCCTTATCGATGCCGCCGAAGTAAGCGGTCTTTCCCTTATTCTCCGGCTGGCTTAAGATTGCCACTGCGCCCACCTGCGCCAGCGCTTCCAGGATCAACACCCCCGGCATCACCGGTTCCTGCGGGAAATGTCCGTTAAAAAACGGTTCATTGTAGGTCACGCATTTTTTACCCACAGCTCTCTTCCCCGGTTCCAGTTCCTCGATCCGGTCGATCAGAAGAAAAGGCTGCCTGTGAGGAATGATCTCCATGATTTCCTTAATATCCATTACCATATTCTTTCCTCCTGTGACATATTTCGATCTCATCTCTTACATTGCCTGATATTTGAAACCGTCTCTGGAATCGTCCCTGTTTCTGCCATCGCTCTGGCACGATGCCAGGACCTGATTCTATGCTTCGTATTTTTTTATCAGGACGCTGGCATTGTGTCCGCCGAATCCCAGCGAATTGGACAATGCATAGGTAAGTTCCATGTTTACGCCTTCTCCCTGCACATAATCAAGATCCAGCTCTTCATCCGGATTTTGCAGCCCTCTGGTCACATGGACAAAACTCTCCTCCATCTCCTTGACACAGGTGATGAATTCCACAGCACCCGCTGCCCCCAGAAGATGCCCGATCATGGACTTGGTGGAATTGACCTTCATCTCTTTTGCATGATCTCCGAATGCCAGCTTGATGGCACGGGTCTCGAACAGGTCATTGTGATGGGTGCTGGTTCCATGCGCATTGATGTACATGATATCGTCCATGGCAGCGCCGGACTCTTCCACCGCCCATTTCATCGCCATGGCGGCGCCCATACCGTCTTCCGCCGGGGAAGTGATATGGTATGCGTCGCTGGTCGCGCCATATCCCACCACCTCTGCCAGGATCCTGGCTCCGCGGTTTTTCGCATGCTCCAATTCCTCCAGGACGACCACGCCTGCGCCTTCGCCCATGACAAAACCGCTGCGGTCTTTATCAAAGGGAATGGAACAGCGATCCGGATCTTCACTTCCGGAAAGAGCAGTCAGTGCTGCAAAGCCTGCCACGCCAGTGGGACTGATACAGCTCTCTGTACCGCCCGCCAGCATCACGTCCGCATCCCCTGTCTGGATGCTTCGGTACGCTTCCCCGATGGAATTCGTTCCGGTAGCACACGCCGTGACCACATTCAGGCTCTTTCCCTTTAGTCCATATGCGATAGATACATTTCCTGCTGCCATGTTGGAGATCATCAGGGGCACCATCAGCGGATTGACCCGATTCGGTCCTTTAATGGTCAACTTGGCATATTCCCGCTCAATCACCTCCAGACTGCCGATCCCGGAACCAATGGAACAACCCACACGGTAAGCGTCCTCTTTCTCCATATCCAGCCCTGCCTGCTCTATGGCTTCCTTCGCTGCCGCCACCGCATACTGGGAAAACGGCTCCATTCTTTTTGCTGCTTTGAAATCCATGAATTCCTTTGCGACAAACCCCTTGACCTCTGCCGCCACATGCGCTTTATATTCAGAAGCGTCAAATCTGGAAATAATACCGAATCCATGATTTCCTGCCTTGATATTTTCAAAATAATCCTTCACATTCAGTCCAAGGGGAGTGATCGCTCCCATTCCAGTCACAACTACTCTTCTCATTAGATCGCCATACCTCCGTCTACACTAATGACCTGCCCTGTGATATATGCTGCCTTTTCAGATGCCAGATATGCCACCATATTCGCAATATCCTCCGGCTTCCCAAAACGTCCCAGCGGAATCTGTGCCGTCGCCGCCTCTTTTACACTGTCCGGGAGTACCTGTGTCATATCCGTATCCACAAATCCGGGCGCCACCGCATTGACCGTGATGCCACGGCTCGCCAGTTCCCTTGCCATAGTCTTAGTCAGACCGATGATGCCTGCCTTAGATGCCGCATAATTTGCCTGTCCGGCATTTCCAAGGATACCGGAGACCGATGCAATATTGATGATGCGTCCTGCCCGCTGTTTTAGCATCTGGCGGCTCACAGCTTTAATCGTATTAAAGCAGCCCTTCAGATTGGCATTGATGACCAGATCAAAATCTTCCTCCGACATCTTCATGATCAGGTTGTCTCTTGTAATACCTGCATTATTCACCAGAATATCCAGCCTGCCGTACTTTGCAACCACCTCTTTGATCATAGCAAGAGTCGCTTCTGTATCTGCTACGTTGCACTGATACGTACATCCATCCGCTCCAAGCGCCCGGATTTCCTCCAGGGTCTGTTCCGCACGTTCTTTTGAGCCATTGTAATTCACGACCACCGTCGCGCCTTCTTCTGCCAGCGCCAGAGCAATGGCACGACCGATCCCCTTCGCCGCCCCTGTTACCAGGGCAATCTTTCCTTCCAACATCCTAAATCTCCTATCTTCATTCTGCATCATTCTATTAGGACTGATGACGATTTCCTGCTGCAATCTGAACCCCTGCCGGTACCCGGGCTGTCACAGGCTGATATTTCTGTAAACCCATTAAGGGAACCACATAGTGGGTAAACCCCTATCGCCTGTCCAGAAATATCAGTTCCTGTCAGGTGTCCATCCTGTAAAAATAAACCATAACATTTCTACAGCGCAGAAAGAACCTTCTCATAATCCGCCATGTTTTCAATATTCATCATCTTCACATCTCGGCTGATCTTCCTCATAAACCCGGACAGAGTCTTTCCCGGTCCCATCTCAATAAACGTGTCCACGCCGTCTGCGATCATTCGCTCCACGGACTGCTGCCAGCGCACACTGGAGGATACTTGACGGCAGAGCAGTTCTTTAATCCCGTCTGTCGATGTCACATAATCTGCTGTCACATTCGTAACATAAGGCGTATCAAATGCCGTAAGCTCCACACCTTCAAGAACTTTTGAAAGCTTCTCTCCTGCTTCTTCCAGCATAGGCGAGTGGAACGGCCCGCTGACATTCAGACGAATCGTCCGCTTTGCTCCGGCTGCCTTCAGTGCTTCACAGGCCGCATCTACTGCCTTCTCCTGACCTGTGATCACAATCTGTCCGGGACAATTATAGTTTGCCACCGATACGATACCTTCCGTCTTCTCACAGATCTCTTCAATCTTCTCTGCTTCCATGGCAAGTACCGCCGCCATGGCTCCACCCACAGGCACTGCTTCCTGCATCAGAATCCCTCTCTGGCGCACCACCCGGCACGCATCCGAAAGGCTCATAACCTTTGATGCCACCAGAGCACCGTACTCACCCAGACTTAAACCTGCATTGACAGAGGATGTGATTCCCCGGGATTCCACTGCGCGAAGGACTGCCATCTCCGCCGCAAGCATGCAGATCTGTGTATACTCTGTCTGATGGATCTGTTCGTTTTCTTCAAAGCAAAGCCTCGCAATATCCAGTCCGGATGCCTCGGAAGCCGTCTCAAACACTTCCCTGCATTCTGGATACGCCTCATAAAAATCCTTTCCCATGCCCACATACTGCGCGCCCTGGCCCGGAAATACAAATGCAATCTTACTCATATAACTGTTCTCCTATCAATACTTTGATATTCAAATCTTCTATTTTAAAACAGGGGCTGCCATGCCATCCTGCACGGCAACCCTTCTATCTCACACACTTCTGAAATATATGGCCTCTCCATAAAACATCTATCGGTTCTATCTCAGTTTTAACAGAAGCTCAGCCTGCTCCATGATCTCATCGATGATCTCCTGACAGCTCTGGCGGCGGTTCACCATGCCTGCGATCTGGCCTGCGAGTACGGAACCATTGTCCGTATCCCCTTCCACGACCGCTTTTCGAAGGCCTCCAAGTGTCAGCTTTTCCAGATCCTCAAAAGACGCGCCCGCTGCCTCCAGCTTCAGATACTCGCGGGTCATCTTATTGCGCAATCCGCGCACCGGATGTCCATGGCTTCTTCCGGTCACTTCAGAATCAATATCTTTCGCTTTCAGGATACGCTCCTTGTATCTTTCATGGATCACACATTCATCAGAGACACAAAAACGGGTACCCATCTGCACGGCCTCCGCGCCCAACATCATGGCTGCCGCAAAGCCTCTTCCGTCCGCAATCCCGCCTGCAGCAATAACCGGAATCGACACGGCATCCACTACCTGAGGCACCAGCGTCATGGTCGTTGCCTGCCCGATATGTCCGCCGGACTCCGTTCCTTCCGCAACGACAGCATCCGCTCCGCAGCGCTCCATACGCTTCGCAAGAGCTACGGACGCAACCACCGGAATAACCTTAATATCCGCCTCTTTCCATTGCGCCATATATTTCTCCGGGTTCCCTGCTCCTGTTGTCACCGCAGCGACCCCTTCTTCTACCACCACCTGTGCGATATCATCCGCAAAAGGGCTGAGAAGCATGATGTTGACTCCAAAAGGCTTATCCGTCAGTTCCTTTGCCTCCCGAATATAGTTTCTCACCACGTCTGCCGGTGCGTTTGCCGCGCCAATCAGCCCGAAGCCGCCTGCCTCTGATACAGCGGCCGCCAGATGGGACTCTGCCACCCACGCCATACCGCCCTGGATAATCGGCTTCTCCACGCCCACCAATTCCGTAACTCTCGTCTTCATAACAGGCACCTGCTTTCTTCTTACTCTTCGATTCCCTTGGATTTCAGATAATCTGCAACTGCACCGACGGTCGTAAGGTTCTCAAGCTCTTCAGAAGGAATCTCGATCTCATACTCATCTTCCAGATTTGTCACCAGCTCAAACAGATCCAGAGAATCTGCCCCAAGATCATCCTTGAAGGAAGTCTCTGCTGTCAGGTCTGCTGCTTCCACATTCAACTGCTCTGCTATCATCTCTTTAATCTTCTCTAACATTGTATTGATCTCCTTTTTATAAATCCATTTTTCTTCTCAAATTACTTTGACATTCAAAGTATATAGTCGCAGTCCTGTTTTGTCAATACATTTTTTATAAATTTTATACTCGTGAGCACATTCATCTGCCATTCTTTATGATACATAACAGCATGCTCACTCGTTATACATCTCGTTACCTGCAAATCTTTTCGTTCATGAGTATAAATAAATGAAAATAAATCAGCATTCCACAGCATTCAGCCACTCATGAGTAAGAGGGAATGTTGCAAAATACTCTTGGTCCGTGTGTTCAGCAACGCTGTGTGGATTGGAGCGAACGGAGGACTGGTTTTGTCTATCTCAGGCGGACATAACATGTCCGAATGAGACAGACAAAGCCTGTTCTCTGTCCGATCCATTCCATACAAGTGCTGAACACACGGACCAAGAGCACTCTACATCAATCCCCTATATCAATCCGCAGGAGAAAAATCCTTCACTGCCTCTGAAACATCCATTCCCTCTGCGATCTTCGCCAGCATCTTCCACCATGCTGTACGCGCCTCTGCCCATCCGGGCGTGACCTGGTAATAATCACCTATATATTGCATAAAAGTGCTGTATTCTGTCATGAGCGCATCATTTTCATAGATATTTTCCATATCCCGCACCGGCCAATACGAAGTTGCCCGCACTGCCCTTGCGTATGGCGCGTCATTCTCCGTCATATAGCGGATAAAAGTCTTTGCCGCCTCGATCTTCTCTTCATTTCCATTATCAAAAATTCCAAGTCCCCAAATACCGCCCTGAAGCTTTGGCGTACCTTCGCTGGTCGGAAAAGCCATCGGAAAAACCTCAAAATCCAGATCCGGATGGTTAATCGTCTGCTGCACTTCCACGGATACATTCCAGCAGAAGCACATGGCCGTTTCCTTCCTGCAGAACAGATCGATCGCCTCCGAAGAAGTAAACGACGGTTCAAAAGTAATACCCTCCAAATCATAAAGAAGCTGCAAAGCTTCTCTGTTCTCTTCACTGCCAATGGTATAAGACGTATGCCCCTCATCGGTAAAAGAACCACCATAGAGATTGGTCACCAGCGCGCGCGTCCCCTGATCGCCACTTTGATTTTTACAGTACAAAATGCCGGCATTTTCCTGTCCATATGCAGTCAGCGCATGGACCGCATTGATAAAATCTTCTGTCGTCCAGGTGTGCGTTTCTTCGTCAATATACGGAAGAGCCCCTGCCTCCTGAAACAGATCATAATTAATGGCCATGCAATGCGCAGTCATACAGAGCGGAAATTCATAATAAGCTCCGCTGCTGTGCTGGCAAGCTTTTCTTATATTCTCATAGATCGTACTGGCTTTCTCGGATTCCCACAGGTCGGACAGGTCAGCCATCCATCCCTGATCCCCCCAGTTTGCCACAAGACGTTCCGGGCCTTCCAGAATCAAATCCGGCAGGCTGCCGTCAGAAGCGGCCTGAATGATCTGTTCATCTCCGCTGTCGTAATTTAAATATTCCACGGAAATATGAATATTCGGATATTCCTTGTGAAAATCTGCAAGCATACTGGCTACGGTAGTAGGATTTCCCCAGTTTCCTACCGGAAATGTCCATAGGACCAGTTCTGTATTTTCCCTGCTGCCACTGTCATTCTCCGGTTCCGTATTGGGTTCCGTATCCGGAATTCTGTTGCTGCAGGAAGACAAGAACATGGCAGACAGCAGGATATATATTAATGTAACGATTCTTTTCATATCCGACATTTTCCTTCCAATTTATTATGCTTCTAATACAAATACTGTTTTAACAAAGAAAGTACTTTTTCCAGATCAAAGGGCTTTGCCGTATGGGCATTCATACCGTGATCCAGACATCTTTGAACATCCTCCTTAAATGCATCTGCGCTGACAGCAATAATCGGTATCGTCTGCGCATCTGCCCGCTTTAACTTCCGAATGGCCGCTGACGCTTCATAACCCGTCATGACAGGCATTCGAAGATCCATCAGTATGGCATCATACCATCCCGGAGCAGACCGTTCAAATCTTTCAACACAGATCTGGCCGTTTTCCGCCCACTCTGTTTCCAGTCCGGATTCCACGAGCATATCACTAGCAATCTCCCAGTTCAACTCATTATCATCCGCTATAAGAATCCGCCTGCCTTC
>CAMWMT010000137.1 GCA_947175375.1 uncultured Clostridiaceae bacterium
CATCTGCACTTTCATCCCGTCATAAGCGGCGGTCAGTCCGTGTTTTTCCGCAAATGCTTCCAGATCTGCGTGCGTCATCTCTCCGTTATGGGAGAAATGATTGATGACCTTCACCGTATCCGGACGAAGACATCCCTGCTCTTCCAGCCGTTCTACAAAGTCCAGGGCATCCGGCAGCCCCATATGGTAGCACTCCGAATGCTTCTTACCCATGGTCGCGTCCAGCGAGATCAGATCAAACTGACATTCATAGATGTACTCCCAGGCTCCCTGGCTTAGATTCATACCTGTGTCATGGCCGTACAGCAGGCATTTCCCGTCCTTCTCGATCACATAGATCAGGCTGGTCTCCCGCTTGTCATGATCCGCCGGAAGCGGGACGATGTGGTATCCATCCGCTATGAAGTCTTCAAAAGGTTCAATCCTGACAAACCGGACTGCCTCATCCAGTGGATGCACCTTGAACCGATCAATCAGTACCGCATCATAAAACGCCTTTTCCACTGCTTCATTCCCATAGACATGCAGCATTCCTTCTGCATGATGTCCAAAATGCTCATGCCGGTGAATCAGATCCACTGGAAAAAAGTGATCCATATGGGAATGCGTGACCAGAAGATGCTGAACCTTCCCCAGCTGCAGAGAATAATTCAGGGCATGTGTGTAGGTATCCGGCGGAAAATCGATCAGGATCTTCCCGTCCACGATAGCCTGCGTCCTGGTGCGGAGTTCTTTTCCCCTGACCTCTCTCGCCCTTTTGCAGATCTCGCAGCTGCAGAACAGGGCCGGCCATCCTTCTGCCGCCGCCGTTCCCAGATACTGTATCTCCAAAGCAACCTCCTTTCCCGCTCCTGCGTATAATTTTTGCTGGTAAATCTGATTTTTTTATAAAAATCATCCTCTTCCCAACCACAAATAACCAGTTATGTTACCAGTTAAGTTACCGGTTACTTTATGCAATTATAGTATCATTAAAGCACCGGAATGTCAACTGCTTTTTTAAAGAAAAATACGAAAAATAACCAGTTACTTAACCAGTTATTATTTCAATTGATTTTTGAAATTTCTACTGTTATAATAAATGCAATATCGCACGGTCTCTGACCGGCCTGTTTTATTTTTGGAGATAGATCTGTATGGATAAAAAGAAAATCACATTCGCGGATATCGCAAAATATACGAATTTTTCAAAGACTACCATATCCCGGTATTTTAACGACCCGGACTCACTGACACTGGAAAATCAGGAGATCATCGCTCAGGCACTGATCGATCTGGACTATCAGGAAAACAAGCTGGCAAAGGTATTCGCAAACGGCAAGAGCGAATTTGTCGGCATCATCGTTCCGAATCTTTACCTGCACTATTATGCGGAGATGCTGAACCAGATTCTGAATACCTATGAGAAATTCGGCTACAAATTTCTGGTCTTTGTGGGCAATCATCAAAAAGAGATCGAGCGGCAGTATATCCAGGAGTTGCTGGCATACAAGATTGAGGGACTGATCATCCTGAGCCATACAATCTCTTCAGAAGAGCTGGCGTCCTACAATATCCCGCTGGTCGTCATCGAACGGGAAGACCGACATGTAAACAGCATTAACACGGATAACTATATGGGAGCCGTGCAGGCGACCAGCCTGCTGATTCGCAACCACTGTGATGTGCTTTTGCACATTAATTCTCCCGTTGCAAAGGACATTCCATCCTATGGGCGTATTCAGGGCTTTCAGGATACCTGCAGGGAACATGGAGTAGAGCACGAAATGATCATCCGCAATCCGGGACATTCCCACAAGGAGATCCACGCATGTATGTCCGAAATTTATGAATATATGGAGCAGAAATATCCAGGACTTCGGAAAGGGCTGTTTCTGGCCAATGATACCATGGCCAACAGTATGCTGAATGTCATCTTCCGAAAACATGGCTCCCTGCCGGACGAATACCGCCTCATTGGCTTTGACGATTCTCCTGTGGCTGACCGCGCGATCCTACCAATCAGTACTATTGGCCAGCAGATTGACAAACTGGCCTATGAAGCGATGGAACTGCTGGTCACACTGATGAACGAAAGGAAAAAGCGCCGTCCCATGCCGCAAACGGAACTGATCCATAAGAACATCACGCCTGTCCTGATCCGGCGGGAAACCACCGATTAAAAACATGTGTCGGAATATGCCGCCCTGGCTGTATGATAAGCAGCGCTCGTATGGAGTGTATCGGACAGCGCTGCTTATCATACAGCCAGGACTGAGTTTCTCGACAGCCCTTTTTGCATATTTCCAGTTACTCTGTCAGAATGTGCGCATCCTGCACTTCTATCTCTCCCTCGGCTACAAAGAATCCGAGCTGCCGGTCTTTCCAGTTATACATCCGGAATCCGAAGGCAAGATCATTGTCCACATACAACACCGCCATAGTATCCTCAATATACAGTGCAAGCTCATATTCTCTGTCCGCTTCCAAAACCAGCGGCCGCTCCATCTCCGTCGCATACGGGAACATCTGTCCTCCATGTTCATACATCCGCAGTCCTGAGCGGAACTCGATCCGGTTCTGATCCGGCTCAAACATCAGATAATACCCGAAATCGAAATCTTCATCCACCTGCAACGCCAGTCCAAACCTGGTCGGATTTCCATGGTATCTGCACTTCATCTTCATACAACACTGAGAGGGAATGGTATTTCCAATCGATGCCGCATATCCATCCTCCGAACTGCAGCGGATGATCTCTTTTTTCTGGCTCCAGCTGCCAAGCAGTCCTTTGACCTCCACCTTCGTGCTTTTGCCAAACGCATTTGCCACGCTGTCCACCGGGCATACCCCCAGTGTGCCATCTTCGTGCTGGATGATCTTATGGACGATGGCGGTTCCTCCCCAGTTCCAGCTGCAGTAGTCTTTTCCAAAATCTTTCCCTGGGTCAAAGCCCTTTTTATTTTCTCCTTTGGTCGGATTCCATCCATAAATATACCGATCTTTTCCGTCAGACACGGTCTTTCCCGCATAAAATGCCCTGCCGTCAAAGGTATCCATCTTCGGTCGAATCCAGGGACCTTTAGTCGAATGGCTCATCCGGTAATAGGTGCCGAAGCCATCTGTATAATTGGAATACACCAGATAATACCAATCCCCCATTTTAAACAGGTCTGGGCATTCATTGGCACCCTGACACATCCTTGGCGCATAAAGTGGCTTTCTGTATTCCCAGTGGGACAGGTCATTGGATACACACAGGCCCACGCAACCGCTCCGCTTCGTTACGGTGTTCTCGTTCGCCGCTATGAGCATCCACCACTGCTGTTCTTCCTCGTTCCAGAACACATGGGGATCTCTCCAGTCAGATGCCAGACGATAGATTTCTCCGTCTGGGCCAAACTTATCTTCCGGAATATCTTCCCAGTTCTGCAGATCCTTACTGACGGCATGCCTTGCCCACTGCAACACCGGTTTCTTGTCAAAGTCAAAGGTACAGTAAAACATGTGATAAGTCTCATCTACCTTGACAATACATCCCGTACCTCCGTCAATATACAGCGGGGACTCCTCAAAATTCCGGTGATCCTCCGTTACGAACCGATGCCATCCTTTCACTACCATGTCCTTCGGGGCATCCGGGTTCCAGTTTTTCAGGAAAAAGTTTTCAAACCGTTTTGTCTCTTCATTGTAATAAGGAATAATATCGCCCATCTTGGCATATTCCGGTGTGTAAAATAAATTCATAGTCCTCTCCATTCTGCCGCCTCCGGACGGCTCTGCAAATTGTTATGAAAGTGCTGGCTTTCTCCACATTACATTATAATCGTTTACATTACCGGTCAAGTTACCGGTTACTTATGAGTGTATGATAACATTCTATGCTTTGGATGTCAACAGATTTTGTGGAATTGGCAGAAATTTTGCGTCTTCATGTGAAAATGAAAGAGTGCAGATGGAATGTAAGTATTCTTTTGCCGGAAAGTGTATGTGCAGATAAAATTTTCCGGCATACAGATCTAAAAAATTCTGCATGCCGGAACCATCACGCATCCTGTATTTCGTAATCTTTCATGATCTCTTTCATCCGGGAGATCATATGTCCCATCATGAAAAAGATGGTCTCAAAATGCATAAAATCCTGAATATTTTCGTCAAACATAAATTTCAGGTTTGCCGGAAATTCTTCATCTGCATCCCAGTACTGAACGGTCACTGGCAAAAACGAAAAGGGATACAGCACAGCCACCACATCTCCGCTCATCTGCGCCGGTTTCCCAAGAATGCTGCAGGCATATTCCAGTTCCTTCAATCTGCCGGAAAATTCATCCGCAGACCTCTGGAACAAGCTGCTTCCGGGACCGATGGACTGCACGGTTCCTTTCAACATATTGACCGGGCAGAATCTCCCTGACAGCCGACAGTCATCTTTGGAATAACAAAGGATGTCATAGATCGTCATGGATTCATTGTAATCCGCCTCTGTAGTCGACATAAAATCATCCTCTGACCACTCCACCAGTCCGTTTTGACGATGAATCCTGTAATTGTGCCGAACAAAATCAATATAAATATATTCCTCATCACTTTTCAGGGAGAATTTTCGGATCATCTTTTCCTGATCATACTTTACAAATTCATCCCTCATCTGATTTCTCATGATCTCGTAATTGGATAACGCCATTTATGTCCTCTCCTCTTTTTACAGGAATAACTCGTTTGCCTTTCTTCCGGAGCATGCTTTCTTCAGCGCCAGTGATGCCGCCGCTAGCATGGCTCCGTTCAGATGCCTCGTTTTCTGCGGACAGACTGCCACACAACGCATGCAGGAAATACATTTTGTCTTATCTGCGCTTTTCAGGACACGAAGATCTATGGCCGCTGTCGGACACTGCTTCGCGCAAAGTCCACATTCGGTACAATCAGATCCCGCTTTGGGAACCATGCCGAGGCTTCCTGCTTTTTTATATGGCCGGTTTCCCGGAAGCGAAAGTTTTGAAGTATTGCCTGCCTCCAGTTTTTTCATGATTTTATCGGCATATTCCGTGAGTTCACGGCTGTCATCTTCATCCGGCCTTCCTTCTGCAAACTGGCGCATGATCGAATGTTCCGCCACAGCCGCAACTGCGGCAATCACCTGAAAACCGCTCTTCCCTGCAGCATCTTCCATTTGTACAAGCGTATCTTCATACGCGCGGTTTCCATAAACACACACAAGCACACATCTGGCAGAATTTCCTTTGATCCTGCTTAACCGATCCAGCGCTATCTGCGGAGCCAGTCCTCCGAATGACGGCATGGCGATGAGAACCACGTCCTCCGGATCAAAGCTGTATTTCGTATAATCATCTACTGCATCGGACAGATCGATCGTCCCTGCATCCTTCCAGTTTTTTGTAAGCAGATCTGCCGCCTTTCTGGTTCCTCCGGTCGGGCTGAATATGATCTTCGTATACTTCATCATCGTTCCCCTTTTCGTTATATTTTTTAAATATACAACCATTATAGGGGCCGTTCCCTGTATTGTCAATATTTACCACAAAGTCATGATCCTGTATTATGATAACTGCTTTGTTTCTGTTGTGAGAAACCGCTCTGTATGATAAAATAAAAACCGGCAGAAAGCAAAATCAGGACTTCCGGGGATGTTGAAACGGAAATTCAGAAAAGCTTGTCCGATTGAAAAGCAGAAATTTGAGGAGAATAATTATGAAAAAATATCTGAGAATTTTATGTTCACTAATTTTGGTTTTTACATTAACAGCATGTGGAACAGATTTTGATGGCAGCCGAACAGGAAATGATAGCGAGTTTATCATGAACTATAAAATATTAAACAAAACGGATTCTCAAGATTTAATTGTTGCAAAAGGAGATACTATTCACGCAGAAATTATAGTTGAGAGCGGCAGCTTATCATTTAAAATTCAGAAAGACGATGGCCTGGTACCTGTTTACGAAGGTAAGGATGTTTCATTTTCTGATGAATTTGATGTTGAAATTGAAGAAAGCGGAACATATATAGTTACAGTAACCGGTAAAAAAGCAAAAGGAAGTGTTAGTTTTACATTAAACACTAATTAATCACCGATGGTTCTGTTATAATCACTGTATATGCCTGTTTTGTTGGAGGAACCCGGTTATGAGGCTGAATACGAAATGTTCGATCGCTGTACATGCGCTTATCCTGATTGCTGAATTTGGCACAGACCAGAAAGTCACCAGCGAACTGCTTGCCAAAAGCATTGGCTGTAATTCTTCTGCTATCCGCAGCATTCTGCTCGCTTTGCAAAAAGAACAGATCATCTCTGTAGTAAGAGGAATCGGCGGCGCCCATCTGAAAAAAGATCCGGCAGACGTAACACTCTGGGATATCTATTCCGCGCTTGAGCCGGATGGACTGACGCACATGGTGGGCATCCATCCGAACCCATCACAGCTGTGTCCTGTCGGACACCATATAGAAGCTGTTTTATCCGAACCATACGGCAGGATTGCGGATGCAGTGAAGATGGCCATGCAGCAGATCACTCTGCAGCAGATGCTGAACCGTTATCATGAATTTGTGCCAGATTACAGTTCTTACGGTCTGACGCAGGCTAAAAAAGAAAAGGAAAGCAATGCAGAACATACTTCCCATTGGCATTGAAAGCTATCCCTTAAGCAAACGATCTAATGATGCCTGTGCAGGGGCATTTCCCTGCTCTGCCGATTTGCGGTACCAATACACGGCCTGGTTCAAATCCTTCTCCACTCCTGTACCCGTCTCATAGAACATGCCCAGAAAATTCTGTCCCTGAGCATTACCTTGCTCTGCTGACTTGCGATACCAATACACAGCTTCGGTCATATCCTTCTCATATCCACTATAATAATGCCAGCCCAAATCGTTCTGTGCATTGGCATTTCCCTGCTCTGCAGACTTGCGGTACCAATACACGGCCTCAGTCATATCCCTCTTCACTCCCGCACCCACCTCATAACACCAGCCCAACTTGTTCTGTCCAAATTCATCTCCTTGCTCTGCTGACTTGCGATACCAAT
>CAMWMT010000138.1 GCA_947175375.1 uncultured Clostridiaceae bacterium
GTAGAAATGGAGTAAGCCCGATACAGGGCATTGACACACAAGTTCTACCGCCGCATCCTTCGCGGCATTGAATGTAGAAATGGAGTAAGCCCGATACAGGGCATTGACACAACGCGTAAAATTACACTACCATGCTCCTCCAGCCCAAGGGTAGAAATGGAGTAAGCCCGATACAGGGCATTGACACCATTTCATCATTTCTTCTGATTGTTCCTGCATATTGTGAGTAGAAATGGAGTAAGCCCGATACAGGGCATTGACACGAATTCCATCTTCCTTCTTAAACTTCACCAACTGTTCGGTAGAAATGGAGTAAGCCCGATACAGGGCATTGACACACACTCTTTGCCAAAATCGTTGCAGCAAACAATAAAGTAGAAATGGAGTAAGCCCGATACAGGGCATTGACACGTATTCCAACTTGGTCAACTTTGCTTTTCCGGAAGAGTAGAAATGGAGTAAGCCCGATACAGGGCATTGACACACTAATTTTTTTTTAGTTTTTTCCATTTTTTTGTAGTAGAAATGGAGTAAGCCCGATACAGGGCATTGACACAGTTAATAAAGTCTGAACACAGGCGTTTGGCGGTCGGAGTAGAAATGGAGTAAGCCCGACACAGGGCATTTGTGAAAAAAGAACATTGGGAAAACAGAAAAAGAGTCTGCTGAAAGATCTGGATGATCAGAATCTTTTCACGGACTCTTTTTGCATGTGTCGTTGCTGTTGTCTATAAGCAATTCAGACCTTCAGATATATTTTCCGGCCCGCTGCAGGGCATTGCACCTGAGGATCTGAAAGATTATCGCAGGAAAGGAGGTATCAGGGGATCCCAAAGAGACTGTGCTCAAATTCTCAGCGTGCTACAACCAGATGAACAAAAGTTAAAAACAAAGGAGAAAAAACAAATGAAAAAGACAACAAGCACAACGAACACGAAAAAGAAAACATCTGCAAAGAAGAGCCTGACGGAACTGGCGGAGCACTGGAAGCAGCTGGAACGCAAGACGGCGGAACAGAGAAAGAAAGCAGAAGCCTATTATGAGAATATCCTCATGGAACCGATTGTGGAGGCATTTATTCAGAACAACCGCCCGCAGATGGCAGAGTCTGTAGATTGCCTGATTCTGTCTGTGGGGACATCCTACGAACCACTGGTTCTGGATATTATGCTGTTGGAGCCCAAAAGGGTTCTTTTTTTGTATACGGAGATTTCTGAGAGGTATCTGGCGAAGGTAGTGGAATACTGCGGTTTGGAAGCATCCAGATATGACAAGAGCATGATCCATGAGACTGAACCTCTGGATGTTTACCGGGAGATCAAGAGTGACTATCTGAGATTGAATAAACCAGAGAAGATCTATATTGATTTCACCGGCGGTACGAAAGCCATGTCGGCAGCAGCAGCCATGGCAGGCGCGATGATCGGTGTGCAGCTGCTCTATGTAGGATGCACCGAATATTTGGTGGATTTCCGGAAACCCAATCCCGGTACGGAGCGGCTGTTCTACATTGATAATCCAGTGGAAGTATTTGGAGATATTGAGATCGAGAAGGCTTTGACCCTGTTTGGTGAATACAATTATGCAGGAGCTGGAGAACGTTTGCTGACGCTGAAGGAAGATATCCCGGACCCAGCTATCCGTCAGGAGATGAATTTTGCCTGGCTGCTGGCGAAAAGCTATGAAGCATGGGATGCACTGGATTTTTCGGTGGCATATGAGTATATGTGTCAGTTGAACCGGGAGATTAAAAGGGACAGAAGAACACACAGACAGTTCCTGCTGATGGACTATGCAGAGCATCTTGCGCGTCAGGAAAAGGTACTTCAGAGACTGGTGCGGATACCGGCTCTGATCAGTGAGAAAAAGCAGATGGAAGTCCTCTCCGATAAGCAATATATCATCCCGCTCATGTTTACCATGTATACCAACGCATCTGTACGGGAGATTCAGGAGAAATACGATATGGCGACGCTCCTGCTCTATCGTCTGCTGGAGATGATCGAGCAGAGGCGTTTGGCGAGATACGGGTTATATGTATCCCGTATGGATTATAAAAATATCCGCTATGACTTTGAACAGAGACCCGATCTGAAAAACCGTACAGCAGATGAATGCTTCTCTCAACTCAAAAGTGATATCAATGATATCAAAAAAGCATTATATGGCAGGAGCGGAAACGGCTATCTTCCGGAGCAGGTCTCGCTTCTGGAGGGTTTTGTGATCCTGCAGGTTCTGGGCGATCCTATCAGCAGGATGGAAAACGGCAGACACATCGACAAACTGAAGCGCATCCGTTCCATGGTATATCTGCGTAATAACAGCATCTTTGCTCATGGCCTGGGACCAGTCGGAAAAACGAATTTTGAGAAATTCAAAAAATTCGTGGAAGAGATGTTCCGGGAACTTTGTGCCATTGAAAATGTCAGTTTTGCAGAAGAGAAGCGGATCATGGAATGGGTGAATCCCATGGATTCGGAGTATTATTCCAGAACGGAGGCGTGAGGTCATGGCAGTATTGTATGTGAAAGAACAGGGCGCATATGTACGCCGGAAAAATGAGTGCGTGGTGGTGAGTAAAGGAACCGATACCCTTCTGCAGATTCCGGCGGCGAATCTGGAAAATATGGAGGTTATCGGCAATGTACAGGTGACAACGCAGGCGCTGCATATGCTGATAGAAAGAGGTGTGGATGTGAATTATTTCTCCCGCTCGGGAAAATATCTGGGTTGTACCGCAGCAGAAGCATCCAGGAATATCTTTCTTCGGTTGGCGCAGTATGAGGTCTGGCATGATCTGGAGCGTCGGCTTCGGATGGCGCGCAGGATCGTGGACAACAAGATCCGGAATCAGATGACCGTGATCCGTAGATATTCGTTTGAAAAAGAATCTTATGCCTGGCAGCCGGATGTGGGGCGAATGGAGGAATATCTGGGAAGGCTTCCGGACAGGCAGACATCCAATGAAATCCTGGGTGTGGAAGGCATCTGCAGCAACATCTATTTTGGCGCTTTTGGTCATATGTTTCGGTGCGGGTTTGAATTTCGCGGAAGGAACCGGAGACCTCCCAGAGATCCCATCAATGTTATGATCAGTCTTGGCTATACATTTCTGACCAAGGAGGTCAACAACGCGCTGGACGCAGAATCTTTTGAGATGTATCTGGGATTTCTGCATGGCATCCGTTACGGAAGAAAATCCCTGGCACTGGACATGGTGGAAGAATTCCGACAGCCGGTGGTGGACCGTCTGGTGATCCGGCTTTTTAACAAGCGGATGATCACGGAATATGATTTTTCCACAGAAGAAGATCGGATTCTCCTGAATGAAGACGGTTTTCAGAAATTCTGCCGGGAATTTGAGCGCTGGATGACAGATAAAAGCTTTGCGGCAGGGGAAATGAGCTTCCGCACCCGAATCCGGGAACAGGTGAGTCTGCTTAAGAAAGCCGTGCAGACCGGTGCGGAGTACATCCCTTTCCGGTGGGAGGGCCCTACATGTATGTAGTATGTTATGATATCACATCCGACCGGCTGAGGAGCAGGATCGCAAAGATACTGGAGGGTTACGGCAGACGGGTACAGTACAGTGTCTTTGAATGCGATCTGAACGAGAGGCGTTATCGAGAGCTGTATGAAAGACTATTATCTCTCATGCAGGAAGCTGAAGAGCAGGACGGAAATATCTGCTTCTATCATATATGTAAGAACTGTATTGGAAAGAAACAGATTATCGGTATTCCGAAAGAACCGGAAGGCTATCCGGATGATGATGTCATTATCATATGATGCAGCAGGATATAATCAAAAACCATACAGGAACAGCATCTGTCCGGATAGGGAACAGTACCAGAGGGCAGATGCAGAATTACAGTCAGGAGGAGACAAAAATGAGTCTTTACACAAAGATCATCGATCTGCAGAAGCTGGATGCAGGCCTGCAGAAGGTATTGAAGAACAAACCGGCCCCGGGTGTGGACGGGATTACATACGACATGTTCGAAGCAAATAAAAAGGAATATTTAAAACAGCTGCATCTGGAACTTCAGGAACACCGGTATCATCCGCTGCCGGTGAAGCTGGTAAAGCTGTACAAAGGTGAGAAAGAGCGGACCGTTGCACTATATTCCATGCGGGATAAAGTGCTGCAACAGTCCATAGCATTCGAACTTCAGAAGATCTATGAACCGGCATTTTCCAAAGTGACCTATGCATACAGGAATGGACGTTCTGCTCTGCAGGCTATTGAACACATAGAATCCTGGATGTGCAGGTATCCGGACGGGTGGGTGTTGAAGATGGATATCCAGTCTTTCTTCGATATGATATCTGTGAGAAAGCTTCAGATGGAGCTGCAGCATACCTTGAAGGAGGACGACGTCATTGAACTGATCCTGGAAAATGCTCGGGCAGAATTCCTGCAGGAGGGTGGAGAGATCGTGAAGAAAGACCGGGGGATATGGCAGGGATCCGGTATCGCGCCAATACTCTCCAACATCTATCTGAAAGATTTTGATTATCGGATGGCAGAGAAAGCTGCCGCTTTTGTGCGGTATTCTGATGACATGCTGGCAGTAGTAGAGGATCAGGAGACAGGTTCGGAACTTCTACGTTTTGTAAAAGTATGCATGCAGGAGCGGGAGCTGGCACTGAATGAGAAGAAAACTATGCTGGCTCCGGTCAGAAGCGGCGTGGATTTTCTCGGTTATCATCTGGACCAGAACGGAAAAAGTGTTCCGGTAAAAGCAGAACAGAATCTGCAGGAGAGGCTGGAGGGTATGTTCCTGACTTCGACTGCACAGACGGTGGAGGAAAAGCTGAAAAAAGGAGCAGAGATCCTGGAAGGCTGGGAACAGTATTACCGGGAGGAACGTGCGATCCAGAGTATTCTGGAATATACGGTCGTCCTGTATATGGTACGGCGAAAAGAGCCGGAGGTCTTTCAGAAAATCTGCAAAATGCGCGCTTCTTATCAGAATACCTACCGGGAGCTGGCAGAGTACATGCTCCAGATCTGGAAAGAGCAGGGACGCAGGGATCTGCAGCTTCTGGAATATGAGCAGTTATACGGTCTGGAGACACTGGATCAGGGGTGCATTCGGGACTATGACTCTCCCTTCGTGCAGGAGTTACTGTCCGGGTACGGGAAGCTGGTCATTTTCGAAGAGGCGGAGACACTGACCGAACTGATCCAGGACTATACCGAGCTGAATTGTCTGAACCGGGCATCGCGTTTAATGGAGAGATATCAAAAGCTTCAAAATGCTGGACAGGACTGTCTGCTGCTGCCTCCTCCAGTCCGGGAAACGGAGACGGAGAGAGAACCGAAACTGGATGGCAGGGCAATCCGTCTGTTCTGTGAACTGTTTGTAGGACGGGAAGATACATATGCAGAGGAATACATGGCACAGCGCAGGATCGTGGAGCAAAAAAATGAACCGCTGACCGAGGACATTGTCCGGGAACACCTGGCCGGTGCACGAACCATCGGAACCTATGTCCAGCGCCCCAACAGCACTGGAAGATATCTGGTGATCGATATCGATGTATCCAAGAAGATTGTTCTGAAATATTCCATGGAAAGTCCGGAATTTGCCCAGCATATGAAACAGTGCTTTCAGGTGACGGCAGAGATATTGAACATACTTGGAAGGCTGGGCTTAAAGGGCTATGCAGAATTCAGTGGCTGCCGGGGCTATCATATATGGATTTTTTTTACGGAATGGATTCCGCTCAGGTATATCCATGCTCTGTCCCGGATTCTGTCGGAGCAGATACAGGGCATACTGACCGAAGAAATCGGTGTGGAATATTTCCCGGATGAGAGAAAGATACGTGCCGGGAAGCCGGGACAGAGTATCAAGCTTCCTTTGGGCCTTCATCTGAAAAGCGGTATCAGAGGATATTTTTTGGATGAGAACCTGCAGGAGGTGACAGACCTGTCTGCCTGGATGAAGGATGCGGCAAGGTTCTCCCTGTCTGCACTGAAACGAATCATTGGCATGCACAGCGGACAGAAAAAAGAGAATCCGGTAATGCATGAACGGGAGGATATTCTGGACCGGGATCTGGAAGGCTTTGGAAAACTTAGCACAGAGGTGCAGATTGTACTGGAACGATGCAATCTCATGTGTTATCTGTGTCAAAAGGCAAGGAAGACCGGTTATCTGTCTCATTTTGAACGACAGTCTATACTGTATGTTTTCGGGCATATGGGAGAGGATGGAAAAGAATTCGTTCATCAGGTCATGGCCTATACGCTGAACTACCAGTATCAGACAACGGAACGTTTTCTCAATAAACTTCCCGGGAAGCCGGTCAGCTGTGTGAAGCTTCGGGAGCAGTACCGGCAGATCACGGCGGAGATTGGATGTACCTGTAACTTTAAGCGGACTAAAAACTGTTATCCCTCTCCGGTGTTGCATGCGTTGAAATCCACGGATGCAGATGACGGACAGATCACGATTCCTTCCAGCCGCACACTTTCCAAAGCAAAGGAGAAGACAGTGTATCAGGAGATCAACGTCTACCGAAAGGTGCAGGAACTTGCGGAAAAGATTCTGGAGATGAAACGGCAGAAGCGGGGCATTGATAAGAATATCACAAAACTGGAACGGGAGATGGAACAGGTTTTTGACGGAATGCAGGTGGACTGTCTGGAGATCGAAATGGGCCTGCTGTGCAGGAGACAAAAGGAGGATGGAAGTTGTGAATGGGTGATTGAACTTTAAGCAGGGAATGTGGCAATCTGTTGTTGACAGCCAGTTCTAACAGTTGAAATACGGCCGGTCCCAAAGACAAGAACAGTTATTGGGACCGGTCTTCTTCTGCCGAACAGCAGGATGATGCTATGATCAGGGATCTCCATATTTGGTGTTTGAAAATTGCCAGAAAAGTATGATAAAAGGCGAAAGGATCGATGCTCTATGAGGCTAAGAATTAAGTGTCGTCTATATAGTAAATATGTAACAGTTCAGACACCCCTCAAAAAAACATGACGAAATTTTAGGGATCCTA
>CAMWMT010000139.1 GCA_947175375.1 uncultured Clostridiaceae bacterium
TTTTTCTTCAACGCCTGAATCTTCTGATACTTCTTTGTATCATAATCCCAGCCGCCGCGCCACTCCTTTACATAGGGATAAAGTGTCTCCAGCTCTGCCTCTCCCAGCAGGTACTGTATCGCTTTCATCTGTTCCTTTCCATAACGGGCAGTCAGCTCCTGTGCCAGCTTCATACGGAATTCTCCGGAGCCCGTGCTGACCAGCTCCCGGTACAGCATAGGATTCATATCCTTTGCCATGGCAAGCAGATGCTGATATTCCTCGGAAGACACCTTCGCGATCAGCTGCCGGACTACCTCCGGATGATCCTTTACGACCCGCTTCACCGGACTTCCGTATTTACAGTTTTTCAGGCACCAGACCACATAGTCTTCCTTCGGCATGGGCAGATACTCCTCCAGCGGCTCAATATGCTGGAAAAACCATGCCTGTCCACCGATATGCAGGCAGATATCCAGCACGGTCGCCCGTTTCTGTTCTGCGTCCATGGCGATGGCAAGCCGTAAAAACGCCACACACTGTTGGGAATGCCCGATCGCCAGAAATGCCTCTCCCGCAAGCAACGTCATAAGGTAATCGGATGTCTGCCTTCCCTGCAGGATCCGGACGATCTCCTGCGGAAACGGCTGCTCCACAGAACCGGACTTCACAAAGGAGATGATTTTTTTCATATCTTCGTCAGAGGGCACGCTTCCCGTAAACAAATTTCCAATGCTGGCAATCTGGTTGGATTCCAGATACTGTATGGTCTTCTGAAGCGTGGACTGCTCCCGCTTATTCCCTGCAAACAGAGCTTTCAGGCCTGCTGCTGCAGGCTTCTCCGGTTTCGCATAATACAGGGAGACTGCTGCCAGCAGAGACTTCGCATTGTCGCTTTTGTGATAACACAGCTCCATAGCATCCTGCAATACCTGCGGATTCTTCTGTTCGAGCCCGCCCGGGGCATCTTTGATACCATAGACATTCCAAGCGATTCCTTCCGCCCGAATCGCCGCTGCCTGCTCCCTGGTCAGATATTCCAGGATCGTGTTGACGTTTCTCCATCCATAGGCCACCAGTACATAGTAAGCAGTGGAGCCTCCAACAGCCACTGCAAAACGTACAAAACGCTCAAATTCTTCCTTTCGGTTCCGTTTCAGACAGTAATTTTTGTATTCCAGGCATTTATCCCTGGTCTCTTTACTGAGTCCGGAAAAATCCTGTGGCTCTGCTTCTGATAGCAGTTCCCTGGTTCCCTCCTGCTCTGCCAGATACTGCTCTGCCAGTTCACGGTTTTTATCGGTCAGTTCCAGAAGCCCGATAATTTCCAGAAGCTTCTGGCGGCTGCGTTCTTCACTCAGGTTCATGATCTTATCTTCCTTTCTGATTTTTATCTGTCTACAGTACGCTGCTTCTGCAACGCCATATCACAGGAAAGTTTCTTCCTGCATGCCATAAGATATTTATAAAGCCGGATCTCAGCTTCCAGCACAGGTTCCAGGGAAAATTCCATCTGGTGTCGTTTTCTCTCCAGAAGCCCGCAGATACGCCCAAGCTCTGCTCCTGCACGGTGCAGACCAAGCCGTTCTCCGTCTTCTGACAATGCGGCCAACTGCCGCAGAGAATCTTCCTGAACAGAAGAGATCCCGCTGACAAACAAATCTGTCAACTGACGCATGGCCTCTCTTCGGTACTGCTCCATCGTATGGATCGTCTCCACGGACGGAAGCTTTCGTTTTTTTCGTTCTCCTTCTCCGTCTGAACCCACATCCCCCGGCATCGGGCAGTCATCCATGACCATTTCCGCGCCTTTCAGCAAAAATTCAATGGGATACAGGCACATTCTTCCTTCTTCGTCCAGATACAGAGAGCCAAAACACACGATCGCTTCCTGCCCGCGTTTCCTCAGTCTCTGCTCCAGACGTTCCAGCATCTGGATGACCAGACGCTCCTCTTTGGTATATCGCAAAGAAATAAAAAGGCTTCTTCCCTCCGAATCAAACAGGTTCCAGGAAAATCGCTGCTCCACTGTGTCAAAATCCGTTTCACCCCAACGAACTGCTCCTGCCAGGACAAGTTTCTCTCTCCTGCCCTCTGCCCGGTTCTGTGTCTCCTGATCGCTCTTTCCCTCTGTCCCGCCGAAATTTTGCAAGAGAAGCTGTTCATAATCCCATGCGATCATCTCCCGGACTCCTTCTGTCGCCAGAGTCCTGGAACCAAGCGGTTCTCCCTTACTGTCCTTACTCACAGACAGGCGTCCGCCGGACGCGGCTTTCGCATTCACCAGATCAAATTCCAGATACTGAAGCTGCTCCCTGTTGCAGTTCAGCCCCCACGGGGCAGGCGCATTTTCAGAAGCAGCAGGCGGCCTTCTTCGTACCCCTTCGTAAAACACAGGCCTTGCATCTGTCCATGTATACCACCTTTTCTTCTCCGGCTCTAGAAAATAATAGATCTCTCCCTCATATCCGGTACTGCTGGAAAATGTTCTTCCACCCATTCCCAAAAGATGCAGTCTTCCCACCGGCTCATAGGTATCCCGAAAAGTTCCCGCAAGCGCACGGATCTTTTCCTGATTCTTCACACAGGAAAGCTCCTGCGCCCGCTGACCAATCCACAGAAGACGGCCCAGAAGCATCTCGCTGCGAAATACTGCTGACCTTGTGAAATACTGCTGATATTCTGATGCTGCTTCCCGAAGCCGGCTCTCCAGCGCAGGAAGACCCGCCCGGTGAGTGATGACCGCCAGACGTTCCAGACTGGCGGATATCTCCGGGGACTGCCTGGAAAGCCCGGTATACATCTGGTGAAGAACCGATTCAAGGACGCTCCTTCCAGCTCTTTTGACCTGTTCCTCATCCCATGTATTTTCCGCATCCTGAAACCCGGAGAGCTCCCTGAGGCTAATCCGTCCTTTCAGAATCTGATATGCAAACACTGCCTGCGCCTTGTGAGCGCACAGTTCCTTACTGTGGCAGGTACAGTTGGAATATGTAAACGGCTCCAGAAGCTTAACCGTTGCCTTCTCCCATGGAAGCGTCACGGTCACGATCGAGCTTTCTTCTATCGGGGGAAGATCTCCTGCACTCATATGCGCCAGGAACTGCTCAAATTTCCTGCCCCTGCATGCCCGTTTCAATCGCTCGACCGGAATCTGCAGTATTTCCTCCAGCACATGCGAACCTGTCTGCTCTCCGTTTTGCGATATAGCTGCCCCGGTTTTGTTTTTCTCAGATACTTTCTCCGATATCTTTGCTGTGTCTTTTCTCCCGACTCCTGTCTCTCCTGCATTTGACCCAAAATCCGGTGGTCTGTTTTCTGTATCCCTGTCAGTCTTTTCTATATTTCCAGCAATCTTTTCCTGATTTCCTGTCCCACTCTTCTCTGCTTCCTGCTTTCCGCTTTCCGGAGCTTCCTCTCCCTCTCCGACGGCCTCCTGTTCCAGTCCTTGCTTCAGCCACAGAATTGCAGTCACGATATGTCTGCAGATACTCCTGGACGGACAGGAGCAGGTGCTCTCTCCCAGCGGCATCCGGATCACACAGATCTCCTCCTTCAGCCTCACCTCCGCTTCTTCCCCTTTCCAGTCCGAGGCCGGTGTCTCCTGTCCCAGATCCTTGTAAGCGCGCTTCACAGTTCCTTTATTACAAAGCCCTGTCAGATAATCATCATCCGCATGCTTCAGCATCTCCTTTAATGTATCCATATCCGAATTCCCCCTGACCGCTCTTACCCATTCATAATCTTTCCCATAAAATCCCCCAGTGCTTCCGGCGTCATGGCACCCACGTGAGCGCCCAGATCCGCAAGCTTCTGTGCCGTATGCCTGTCGTAGACCGGATTTGCCTCCATGTCCAGCGCCGTCAGGCAGATTAACTTTGCACCGCTCTCAATAATTCCTCGGCTCACTCCCAGAAGTGCTGACACACTGCCGCCTTCACACAAATCAGACACTAGAACGACCATGGTCCGGTGCGGATTGTCGATCAGCGTCTCACAATACTGCAATGCTCCTGTGATAAAGGTCCCGCCTCCAAGCTGGATGCTCATCAGGGTTGCCACCGGGTCCTCCAGATGACTGCTCAGGTCCACCACCTGCGTATCAAAGATCACCAGTTTCGTATCCAGCATGGGCAGCTTTGCGAAGATTCCCGCCATCACGGCACTGTGGATAACCGAGTCCAGCATGGAACCGCTCTCATCCACTGCGATCACCACCCGCCACTGACTGTACTTCCTGGTCCTCCCGTTAAAATATACCTGTTCCAGCATCAGCCTTCCATTTTCCTGATCGTAATGCTTCAGGTTCCTCCGGATCGTTTTCTGAATGTCCAGGTTTCGAATGGACCGGACCGGGCTGCTGGAATTGCGATCAATCTTTCCAAGCAGGGACTTTCTGAGATCCTGGTTCAATTTCTTCGCGATCTCTTCCGCCACCTGCTTTACGATCCGGCGCGCCGTATCCAGCACTTCCCCCTTCATCAGATGCTTCAGCTGCAGGATCGTCTTTAACAGCTCCTGATTCGGCTCCAGCTTCTCCAGGACCTCTTTATCCGTCAAAAGCTCCGTCATCCCATAATGATCTAGCGCATGACGTTGCAGGATCTCCACCGTCTCCTTCGGAAACAATTTCCGAATGCGCGTGATCCATGTAGCCGCTGTCAGGCGGCTCGCCTCTGTTCCGCCCTGCCTGCGCACATCTTCTCCCTGCTCCCTGTTATATAAAAAGTCCAGCGCTTCCTCCAGATCCATGCAGGTGATCCCGTTCTCCAGAGACGCGCCGTCTCCAAAGCCGATCTGATTTTTCGAATAACTCCCGAGTACCAGACGCCATCTGTTCAACTGTCCCGTATTTCCACTCATATCCGGCTGTTTCCTCCTGCCTGCTGCCTTTAGATACTGTTCAACGCGTTCTCTTCCTTCGTCTCGTCTTCATAACCGAAACACTCTTCGCCTCCTATTTTACCACCACTTCCCATAAAATGAAACGGGTTTTTATGAAACTGTAAAGGGGTGCTGCAAAATGCTTCTTGTCCGTGTGTTCAGCACTCGTACAGGATTACATTTCACAACACCCTCTTCGTGTTACTCATTGATATTCTTCATATCAGCCAGAGTTTTAGGAACTGTTCATAAATAAATCTTTACGTTTTTAATCCAGATCTTCCCCATTACTCTCAATGACTTTCTTATACCAGAAGAAGGAATCCTTCCGGCTTCTGGAGAAATCGCCCGTACCATCATCGTGGCGGTCAACATAGATAAAGCCGTAACGCTTCGCATACTGGCCTGTCCCTGCGGAAACCAGGTCAATGGGACCCCATGTGGTATAACCGATCAGCGGTACTCCATCCTCGATCGCATCTCCCATGCAGCGGATATGCTCACGGAAATAATCGATACGATAACTGTCATGGATCGAACCATCTTCTTCCACCTTGTCGAAAGCGCCAAAACCATTTTCCACGACCATCAGAGGCGTATGCGGATAACGGTCATGAAGCACATTCAGGGTATAGCGAAGTCCGAGCGGATCGATCTGCCAGCCCCAGTCGGATGCCTTCAGATATGGATTCTTTGCACCAACAGACATATTTCCTGCGGTCTTCTCCGCATTTTCATCTGTCGTCACACAGTTGGTCATATAATAGGAGAAGGTGTAGAAATCTACCACTCCGTTCTTAATCGTCTCCTTGTCCTCTTCTGTAATAAAGGAAGTATCAATGCCATGATCCTTAAAATATTTAAGGGCAAAGCTTGGATATTCACCGCGGATCTGCACATCTCCGCAGATATTGTTCTTGAAGTTATCCTCTGTATAGCAGGTAAAGATATCCTTCGGATTCGGAGTCAGCGGATAGAGAGTTACATGAGCGATCATGTTGCCGATCATAAAGTCCGGATTAATCTCATGGCCCTTCTGTACCGTGATAGCGCTTGCTACAAACTCATTATGAAGCGCTTCAAACATAGCCTGCGGATCTCCCTTCAGGTCACTCAGCTTAATGGGCTCCGTAGCCTTGATATCCTCATCATCCATAAGGCCAAGTCCATACAGATTGCCGATACCGCCCTCACCCATGCAGGGGATATTGATCTCATTAAAGGTCAGCCAGTATTTTACCTTATCCTTATACCGCTCAAAACAGGTAACCGCATATTTTACAAACAGGTCAATAGTTTTCCTGTTAGCAAAACCATGATACTTGGTTACGATATTCCACGGAATCTCATAATGGCACAGCGTGACCAGCGGCTCGATCCCATGTTTTTTGCACTCATCAAAAACATCATCATAGAACTTCAGTCCTGCCTCATTGGGCGTCTCATCGTCTCCATTCGGAAAGATCCGTCCCCAGTTGATGGACAGCCGGAAGCACTTGAAGCCCATCTCGCCAAACAGTGCGATATCTTCTTTGTAGTGATGATAGAAGTCGATCGCCTCATGACTAGGATAAAACGCGTTGGGATCAGACACCGGAAGGAAAGTTCGCGGCGTATTCACATCGCCCCCTAAAAGCATATCCGGCACGGATAATCCTTTTCCGTCCTCCAGGTATGCACCTTCATACTGATTGGCAGCAACTGCACCGCCCCATAAGAAATTTTTCGGAAATGCCATAATGTTACCTCCTGATTTTACTTGTTAAGTATCATTATACTAAAATATATGGAAAATATAAACAGAAAAATGTAAATTATCCGAAAACAATCTCAACTTATTTCCATGCAACACCCGGTTCCCGGGGGACGCCCTGCGAATATCAACAGCGCTGTGTGGATTGGAGCGGACAGCCCTGCGGGAGCCGTGTGAACCAGACGGACATTCGTGTCCGGCTGGGGCATACGGCTCCTGCAGGGCTGTCCGATACATTCCATACAAGCGTTGATATCGCAGGGCGTCCCCCGGGAACCGACGGCAACCTCCCCTTTCGCATTCACAGCCCTTTCACCGCATACGCATCCAGCACCTCTCCATATTCGTACTCCTCCAGCGATACGACTCTCCCCAGCAACAGCTCCTGCTTCTTCAC
>CAMWMT010000140.1 GCA_947175375.1 uncultured Clostridiaceae bacterium
TCTCATATCCTTCTTTTTTAAATGCCCAGGTACAGTGTACGGAGCAGAAATCAAACTCGATTCCCTGCCCGATGCGGATCGGACCGGAACCCAGGATCAGGACCTTTTTCCTGTCATTGGTCTTCTGTACCTCATTTTCACCACCAAAGACCGAATAATAATAAGGCGTCCGGGCTTCAAATTCTGCCGCGCAGGTATCTACCATCTGGTAGACCGCTTTGATCCCATACTCCTCTCTCATACCGTGAATCTGTGTTTCCTTTCTGCCGGTCAGATCTGCGATCACACGGTCGGGAAATTCCATCCTCTTGGCTTCTGCAAGAAGCTCCGGCGTCAGAGGCGCCCGCTTCAGTATCTGCTCCATCTCCACCAGCCGCGCAATCTTGTCAATGAACCACGGATCGATCTTTGTGACCGCATGGATCCGTTCACAGGAGATGCCTCGCCGAATCGCTTCTGCAATCTTCCATATCCGCCGGTCATCCACAAGCGCCAGTTCGTCGAGCAGCGCTTCCTCTGAAAACTGTGAGTAATCATAAGACATCAGGCTGTCCACATGCTGCTCCAGGGAACGGATCGCCTTCATCAGGGCTCCTTCAAAATTATCACAGATGCTCATGACCTCCCCGGTCGCCTTCATCTGTGTGGTCAACGTATGTTTTGCACGGATAAACTTATCAAAGGGCAGTCTCGGGATCTTAACCACACAATAGTCCAGCATCGGTTCGAAGCTGGCATATGTTTTCTGGGTAACGGCATTTTTAATCTCGTCCAGTGTGTATCCAAGGGCGATCTTAGCTGCCACCTTTGCAATGGGATATCCGGTCGCTTTGGAAGCCAAGGCAGATGACCGGCTGACTCTGGGATTGACTTCGATCACACAGTATTCAAAGGAATGCGGGTTCAGAGCATACTGTACATTGCAGCCTCCCGTAATCTTTAACTCATTGATGATATGGAACGCAGAGGTCCGCAGCATCTGGTACTCCCTGTCTCCCAGCGTCTGGGAAGGGGCGACCACAATACTGTCTCCCGTATGGACGCCGACCGGGTCCATGTTTTCCATATTGCAGACAGTAATGCAACTTCCGCTGCTGTCACGCATAACCTCATATTCGATTTCTTTCCATCCGGCGATACACCGCTCCACCAATACCTGATGGGTGCGGGAGAGCCGCAGTCCGTTTTCCAGAATCCGGATCATCTGTTCTCTGTCATGGGCAATGCCTCCGCCGCTTCCACCAAGTGTATAGGCAGGACGAAGCACGACCGGATAACCGATGCTTTCTGCAAAACTCACACCGTCTTCGACATTCTCCACCACCAGAGATGGTGCGCAGGGCTCCCCGATCTTTTCCATGGCAGTCTTGAACGCCAGCCGGTCTTCTGCCTTTTTGATCGTCTCAGGTGTGGTTCCGATGAGATTTACCTGATTTTCACGCAAGAATCCTTTCTCTTCCAGCTCCATCGCCAGATTCAGGGCTGCCTGTCCGCCCAGCGTGGGAAGAAGGCTGTCCGGATGTTCTTTCAGGATCAGCTGTTCCACGACTTCCGCAGTCAGCGGTTCGATATACACATGGTCCGCGATATCCTTATCCGTCATGATCGTAGCCGGATTAGAATTCAGGAGTACGACTTCGATTCCTTCTTCTTTCAGAGCGCGGCAGGCCTGAGTGCCCGCATAATCAAATTCCGCTGCCTGGCCGATCACGATGGGACCGGAGCCTATCACCAGCGTTTTCCGAATGGATTCATTCTTGGGCATTATCTCACTCCTCTCATCATATCCAGAAACCGGTCAAACAGCCACGCAAGGTCCTGTGGACCCGGACTGGCCTCCGGATGGAACTGCACGGTAAATATTTTCTTATTTATATAGGTAAGTCCTTCATTTGTCCCGTCGTTGACATTGACAAATGCTTCTTTCGCTATGGACGGGTCCATACTCCCGGCATCCACCGCATATCCGTGATTCTGGGAAGAGATGTAGACCCGATGATCCTTCAGATCCTTTACCGGATGGTTCCCTCCCCTGTGTCCGTATTTTAATCGGTAGGTCTTTGCTCCGTTGGCCAGAGCCATGAGCTGATGTCCCAGACAGATCGCAAAGATCGGGATATCTGAATCATACAGCTTTCTGATCTCCTGAACGATCGCGGGGCACGTAGACGGATCTCCGGGGCCGTTGGACAGCATAATGCCGTCCGGATGCATGCCGAGAATCGTATCCGCAGATGTGTCAGCCGGATAGACGGTCACCTGGCATCCCCGACGGTTCAGGGATCTGGCAATATTATCCTTGGCTCCAAGGTCCATCAGAGCGACTTTGGGGCCATCTCCTTCCAATATAAAGGCTTCCCGGCAGGTTGTTTCCATGACCACATCACCAACGGTATATTTTTTCAGTTCGGGAAGTATTCGATGGAGATCATAATGCTCGTCGGTAGTGATCAGACCGTTCATAGTGCCCTTCTCTCTTAGGATCTTCGTCAGAGCCCGGGTGTCAATCCCTTCGATCCCGGTAATACCTTCCTGCTCCAGCAGTTCCTGCATTGTGCCTTCACACCGGAAATTACTTGGCGTCTGCGAGAGTTCTCTTACGATCAACCCCCTGACCCATATCTTTCGGGATTCCCTGTCCGGCGTTACTCCATAATTACCGATCAGAGGATAGGTCATACAGACCGCCTGCCCTGCATAGGACGGGTCTGTCAGTATTTCCAGATAACCGGTCATGGATGTGTTAAATACGATCTCACTGACTGCGTCTTCTCCAGTCCCGATGCTTTTTCCGGTAAACACCGTGCCGTCTTCCAGGATGAGAAATGCCTTCATATGTCCACCT
The DNA here is from genome assembly GCA_947175375.1 of uncultured Clostridiaceae bacterium. Classification (GTDB taxonomy): domain Bacteria; phylum Bacillota; class Clostridia; order Lachnospirales; family Lachnospiraceae; genus Hominiventricola. The sequence goes on from CAMWMT010000140.1 coordinate 2,846, forward strand.
GCTTTCTTCTCTTCTGACTATTCTCCGCTTGCCCCATAGTTTGCCAGAACACGCGCGGAAGGATCATCCACATCACAGCCTTCCCATTCCCTGTTCGGCATCCAGAAATCTACGATCATCTCACCCTGTCCCGGATAATATTCCTCAAAGATCTCCCGATAGAGCAGGGATTCCTTTGTAAAGGGACGTGCATGAGAATATTTCCGGCATTTTTCTTCATATTCTTCCTCTGTATAATAACCATCCGCGTATTCTTTCAGATAATCCACCATGGAATGGCCGACTGCGTCTGAGAAAGCCGCTTTTTCGCGCCACAGGATCTCGTCCGGCAGGTAATCCCCGTCCTCAAACGCATGGCGGAGCAGGTCCTTCCCTTTCTGATAGACATTCATCTTCTTCTGAGGATCGACTGCCATCACATAGCGCACAAAATCCAGATCGCCGAACGGAACTCTCGCTTCCAGAGAGTTGACCGATATACAGCGATCTGCCCGAAGTACATCATACATATGTAATTCTCTGATTCTCTTTTCGGATTCTTTTTGAAATTCTACGGCAGACGGCGCAAAATCCGTATATTTGTAACCGAACAGTTCATCTGAGATCTCCCCGGTCAGCAATACACGGATATCTGTCCGCTCATGAATGGCTTTACAGACAAGATACATCCCGATGCTTGCACGGATCGTTGTAATATCAAAAGTGCCAAGAAGTTCGACCACGTCGCGGAGCGCTTCCAGTACGTCCTCCTTCGTGATGATGACTTCTGTATGTTCGCTTCCTATATAATCTGCCACCTGCTTTGCGTATTTCAGGTCAATGGCATCTTCACTCATGCCAATTGCAAATGTGCGGATCGGTTCCTCACTTTTCTTTGCCGCCACGGCGCAGACAAGGGAAGAATCCAGCCCACCTGACAGAAGGAACCCAACCTTCGCGTCCGCCACAAGTCTTTTTTCAATGCCTGCGGTCAGTTTTTCCCGAATCTTCCGGCACACTGTCTCCAGGTCGTCCTGGCATACCGCGTCTGTCTTCGCGATATCACAGTAGCAGATAAAGGATCCATCCTTATAATAATGTCCCGGCGGGAACGGCATGATCCTGCTGCACAGCCCCACGAGGTTTTTGGCTTCACTAGCAAATACGATCACGCCCTCCGGATCATATCCATAGTAGAGCGGGCGTATCCCGATGGGATCTCTTGCTGCTATGTACTCCTGTGTCTTCCCATCGTAGATGATACAGGCAAATTCCGCATCCAGCATCCGAAACATATCCGTGCCGTATTCCTCATACAGAGGTAGCAGGATCTCACAGTCCGAATCACTTTCAAATGTATATTTCTGTAACAGGGTCTGTTTCAGCTTTTCAAATCCGTAGATCTCACCATTACATACCACATAATTTCCATTCAAGGCGAAGGGCTGCATCCCCGATGGGGTAAGCCCCATAATTGCAAGTCTATGAAATCCAAGAAGTCCTTTTCCGGTATCCACGATCCGGCTGTCATCCGGTCCTCTGGAAATGGTCCTCTGGAAACCTTTCTCAAATGCTTCCATCGTAGCACTGCTATCACAGTATCCCATTATAGAACACATAATAAAGCTCCTCCATATTGTCAAATTTTGCAGTTATCCTGTCTGTTGGGCACAAAAAAAGACACCTTCCACGTAAAAATACATGAAAGACGCCTTTGTCTGTTCCGTTTTGCATTGTACGCCTGATCAGATTATTTGTCAAGTATCTGGTAAAAAATCTTTGCTGTTTTTCTATTGTCCCGAAGGCACCATTACTTTCCCAGGCGCACGCGCCCGTCCGCGGCTGGCTTACGCATGTAAGCTTATTGGTCGTACCAAGCGTCTTATTCACAAAAGAAATCAATCCTGATTTATCCACATAAAGACCTCTTCTGACATCTATGCGAACAGTTCGATATCCTCCTTGCTTTTACCTCTGTTCGCCCGGTACTTTATTATAAAAACAGGTCTCCGTAAACTATATTACACCATTTCCCGTGCCATCACTTCTTCTCCTGGGTATAGCGATGCACTTTGCGACTTCTGTCTTTCTGCACACCTCTGGCATATTGAATCTCCGGGTATCCAAACCCGACAATCAGCTTCATGTAATGATCTGACGGTATCCCCAGCATTGCTCTTGCTTTCGAAGAGAGTTCCTGCAGGACATCCGACGGATAGCTCATAATAACCGTTCCAAGACCAAAGGCATTTGCAAGCAGTTCAAAATAAGTGGTTGCTATGTTGCAGTTGACCTTAGAATCCTCTGCCCATTTACCTGTACATTTCTCATGTGCGATAAAAAGATGAGGTGCACCGCAAAACAGCAGGTCATCTTTCCGGACTGCCTTTTCCGACTGTTTCATCTTCGTATAATAAAAATCGCTGAAACTCGATGTATAGATATGTTTCTTAGCAGCATCCTCCATGTCAGAATACGCAATCTTCCATATCTGTTTTACCCTGTCCTTATCATCAATCACCGTATATTCCACACCACAGGAATTACCGCCGGTTGGCGCAGATGCCATTGCATTCAAAATTCTGCTTATGATTTCCGGATCAACATTTTTGTCCAGGTACCTTCTACATGAGCGCCTGTTTACAACAAGTTGTTCCATATAAGTACCCATTTCAGGTGGCGGCGGCAACAAGGAGTTTTCCGGCTTTTTGTCAAAAATCGAGATGGCACCTGCTGGACAAACTGTCAGGCAATGTTCACATCTCCAGCAACCTCTCCAACCATATCTTTCAAACTCTTTGATTTCCGGATAACCATCCTGGCCATATTTGATTACCATGCCTGAGCATACATTGATACATTTCCCGCACCGAATGCATTTGGATTTATCCACAGTAAAATGTGTTTTCTGTTCTGTTCCCATAAAATTCTCCCTTTCTCCAAAGTACCGCAATTTCCCTCCCGAATCCCGTCCGATCCGTTGCTATACCCTAACGGCGGGTTCATGGGGTTTGGCATCTGTCCGACAATCACTATATCTGCATTTGACATTATACCAGTTCTCCTTCGCTATCTCCAGTATATACTTTTTTGTAACAAATATTTTTCCGGTAATTCCTCATCCTAAAGATTTCAGATTCTTTCGGTATTCCGCCATTTCCTCCTCGCTTACCGTATCCATGATGTACTGCAGCTCACTGACCACGGAATCCCTCTCCTTCGGCAGATAAGCAGTGATCGGATAAAAATTTGAACTGGAATTGGCAAACAGGTGTGTCCGTATCTGCAGGTTCTGGATAAACACCTGCAACTCTTGCAGGCGTTCCTTTTCCCCGGCGGGAATAAATCTACCCTCCTGCTCCATGCGGTACAGCTCCGTATCCGGGAACAGTGTAAGAGAATCTACCGAGATAAAATAAGGGTTTAACTGGCTGAACAGTTTTGCGCTGTTCAGCGCATTTTTGTTTCCCCTGCCCTTCCCCGCCAGCCCTGTCATGTAGACAAAATAATATTCAATCCCAGCCTCATCCAGTTTCTGGCACTGTTCCAGAATATCAGCCGCGGTATATCCCTTACCCGCCAGCGCAAGTGTGTCATCATCTCCACTCTCCGTCCCAATGCTCAGCCCGTTAATCCCCATTGCCCGGAGCTTCTTAAGCTGCCACACTTCCTTGCCTTTAATATCCCTTATGCTCGCGAACATTGCCATCGTCTGGCACTTGATGAGGTAATCCCGTACCGTGAGCGCACGAAGTTTCAGATTCTCATAACTCATGGCAAATGGGTTCGCTCCTGTCCAGAAGACGCGCCTTGCATATGGCTGGTAGCTTTTGATCTCCTCTAAGTCTTCCTCGAACTCCTCCATCGGTGACATACGGAAACACTCGCCTTTATAAAGACTGCAGAAACGGCACTTTTTCCAGGTACATCCGGAGGTTGCCTGAATGATGACAGAATGCGCCTCGTAAGGAGGGCGCCATGTCCTTCCCGTAAAATGCAACCTGAATCACCTCCCTTATCCTCTTTCGCATTAAGTTACCTCCAAAGCTCCACAGAATCAAGTACTGTCTTTTTTTGGTAGTAGTACCTTTTTTCATACTATCTGTCAAAAATAACCGTATCTTGATTTTATCTCTCTGCCGGAATATACTGGTGGAGGAAAAGAGGT